>JBAZKQ010000002.1:0-88113 GCA_041650715.1 Patescibacteria group bacterium
TGATCCTATGTTTTACATGTCATGGGAGACTGCCCGTTTTAAATGGGAGGAAGGTGGGATGACGTCAAATCAGCATGGTTCTTACGCCTTGGGCAACACACGTGCTACAATGGGAGATACAGAGGGATGCCAATCCGCAAGGAGGAGCCAACCCCTTAAAATCTTTCTCAGTTCGGATTGAGGGCTGAAATCCGCCCTCATGAAGTTGGAATCGCTAGTAATCGTGGATCAGAATGCCACGGTGAATACGTTCTCGGGTCTTGTACTCACCGCCCGTCACGTCAAGGGAGTTGGTAGTGCCCGAAGGCTCACAATAGTGGGACGAAGGCAAGACCGGCGACAGGGACGAAGTCGTAACAAGGCATCCGTAGCGGAAGCTGTGGATGGATCACCTCCTTTCTAGGGAGAACAATTCTTCTTTTCCACGTGGAAAGAAGAGTTAGTCGCCTCTGGTATGATGCCAGAGTGGCTACCTCACGGTAGCAGCGAATTGATGCCAATTAGACTTGAAATTTATTATCATGATTTAAAAAAACCTCTCAAAGAGGTTTTTTTTGTGCTATAATCTTACTATAATTATTTCAATTTATGATGTTTAGCCTACTCCACTCTTTCATTAATATTTTTGCCGATGGTTATAGCGATATGAAAGCTTTCTTATTCCTTCCTTACCTGGGACTCTTGACGCTGCTCTACCTTATCTTTAAAAATAAGAAGATTAAGCATCTTAACTGGCGCTATTTCGGCGCCACGCTACTCATAATCTATCTTTACGGCTTAGCGCTACAAATTTTCTACAGCCTGATAAATAAAATTCAGCTCACGATGCCGATAATCACCGGGGGGAATGGGCAGTTTTCTTATAGTTCGCTCTGGCACACACAAATATTAAAAGGCAGCATCGGCATAATTTTCCCGCACCTGAAAAATGTTGATGCCGGCGGAGCTTATTTGGGGGTATTCCCAAATATCATATTTTGGATAGCTTTTATTTTATTAATAATAGCTCTTAGTCAAGCACTTATATATTTTATCTCTTCTTTCCAGGAGGTGCTGAAGGGAAAAAACACAAGACAAATTATTTTTTTGATTATTGGCTATGCGCTTCTCTCCTTTTCTTTGATAAAAAATTCGATTGATGGGGGTTTTTTTCAGCCCGCCCTTCTCATCGGCGCCTGGTTTATTGTTCTTTTTATTTTACGGGAAAAAAATAAAGGCTCTATTTTTTACTATATCAATGCCGGCATCGCCCTGTTGCTAATGGCTATAAATCTATATTTTAACCAGCGCGCTTATGGCAGCGGCTACGTCTTTATCCAGGCGGCCGCTATCGTAGCCTTATATAATCTAATTTTTTATGGCAGCGCCAAGAAAATTAAATTTTTGGTTTTAGGCGCGTTTATTTTAATCTTTTTCGGCGCTTGGCATTTATACTCTTACCGTGATTTAGGCGTCTATAATTACGGAAAAAAATTAATCCCGGCAGACAGAGAGGCATACTTTTTTAACCCTGAAAGCGGAAGTGTGGAGAGCTTAAAAAGTGATAAGGCGCAGCAAATTTCTGAATTGGCAAAGAAATTTAATATTAATTTAAATTATTTACCAATTTCTGTTCCGGGACAAACTTGTAATGATAAGCTGCCGCTGAAAAGGATTACTTTAACCCTAATATCCAAAAAATCAATTTCCAGAAATTTATTTCCCCAATCCGAATTTTTAAAAATAGTTAGCTTGCCCTCCGTTCAAAGTGGTGACAACTGGAAAACCAATTTTATTCTCTATAAAGCATCTTGCACCCCAGACCTATTTTCTCTTTTAAATAGCACCTTTATAAGTAGGGGGATAGATACCTATGCTTTCTATAATTTTTCCGACCGCTTAAACCTTTCTCAATAGTAAATTATGCTCAGCTTTAACTTATCCAACTTTTTAATCTATTTCTCAATTGCCTGGGGCACAAATATTGCTTTAAATTTTCTCTATGTCATAAAACGCTACTTCCCGCGCTTTAACGATTTCGACTACCCGATTGATTTTAAAATAAAATGCGGAGCCAGACGTCTTTTTGGCGACTCCACGACCATTATTGGCTTAATCCTAAGTTTAATAATAAGCCTACTCATCAATATGTCCACGGGCACTTTAGTCTGGACAATTATTCCCCCGATAATTTATCTGGGGCATCTGATGGGCAGTTTTATCAAGCGAAGAATGAACAAAGGGGGCGGGGAATTTGTACCGGTTATTGATCATGGAGACTATATGCTGCTGCTTGGAATTATTTTTATTAGTTGCCATTATGTTAGCCTCTTGTTTGCGTTATTGGCGCTCATTCTTACTTATATACTTCATCCTTTAGCTTGTATTATTGCTTTTAAGCTAAAACTGCGCGAACATCCCTATTAATTCAAGATATACATAATATTTTTCATAGCTAACATAAAAAAACCGCTATTATTAGTGGTTTTTTGTTAAAACTATTGACAATTAGTAGATTTTGTTATATAATGTATAGTTATGGCGTTAATAATAATTATTCAATTATTAGCGAAATACGAACTTTTACAATTTATATAGTAACAAACCCTAAAAAAACAGGAAACAATGAAAAGAATCTTAGTAATCTCTGTAAAGATTTTGCTGCCGCTTCTTTTTCTTTACAACGTGGGCTTCTTTAGTCTAGATTTTTCAGGATACTTTAAAGATCTTCGAAAATCAGAGCCCTTCAATCCTGAGGGGCAACTAAAATTAACCAAGTTTGTAAATGAAAAAGTTAAGTTAGCAAAAGCCAAAGGAAACAAATATTCGCCCGATGATTACTTCAATGATCTATACGAAGTAACCAAACTTAAGAAGTCTCTCAAGGGGGTAATGAATAATTGTAATTTCGAACTTCTTAGCTTAAGCCAGGAAAACTTAAAAAAGGGCTTTTTCGACAATAAAGATGTCGATGCGGCCCGCTCAGTCTATAAGGAGAAAATTGATCCCGGAAGCGAAGAGAGGGAAAAACTAAAAGTAGAAATGACCAAAAAATATTTCTGGCCGAATGTTCGCATTTGGCTTTGGCATTTCTATCTAAAAAATTTACCACTCGCCTTCATTCTCTTTCTCTTCTGGTGGTATCAGGAAAAGAATAATCTGAAAATTTCCAATCCCCTTAGCTTTGTTATCTCATTAATTTTTTATCCGCTAACAATCGCTTTGGTAATCAGGGAAGCGCTTTCTGAAAAAAGCCGCTATTATTTAGCCGAAGCCGAACTCAGGCGGACAAAGAAAAAAATGTTCTCGATGCTCTCTACCAACGAAGTCGACGATTTACGACGTTTCGCCAAAAGCCGAGGCATAAGTCTTAAGGACTGGAAAGCTTATTTGCAGAATCAAGAATTGGAGGCCCAGCATTTATTGGTGCCTTCATTATTGGTTACTTTATTTCTTGTTTCTATCCCGCGAGTAAGTTTCTCTCAGGAAAGCTCTCCATCTTTGTCTAGTTCTATTTTTATGACCCAGGTATTAACTATTAATGCCGAGGCCCCTCCCAACGAAAAATTTCAGACTGAAAATATTTCTCAGTCAAAAGATTTTTCAGCGTTCAGTTCATCATTCACTCTAAATTTAGCCGAGTTATACAAAACAATCTCGGCCCTTACTCTTATCATTGCTTGGATAAAAAAAATCAGACCTCAAGAAGTCTTGCGAAAGATTGATCATGTTCCTTGTTTTAGTTTTTAATTAAGGTCTCGGCGTTTCACCATAAAAAGAAAACGCCCAAAACTAAAATTAAAAACAAAAAATAAACATGAAACAGATCATAATTTCCTTACTTACAGTTTTCGCAATTTTCCTTTGTCAGATTTCTTGGGCCCAAACTAAGGTATCCACTGAAACAACCCTCTGCCATGATGAATTTCAGACTGGCGTTCCATTAAACAGATTAGAAATTTCTAATCCAAGTTTTAGTTTCAAATACGACTATAAAGTCGATTTGATAAATAACACTCGGGTTAACGATGTACTGGGTATATTTCTACCCAAACTCATTGATCAGAAAACTTTCAGTTTTGGAGCTGGCTTAATCAAGCTTGGCGATGGTGATCGCAGCGACAACATCTTGGTTGATTTATCTGCTCAGAAGAAATTCAAAGCAATCACAATCGATCTTGAAATCGGCCGCGCTTTCAGCATTGAATCAAACCCTTGGGACTATATATTATCCCGCGCTTCCCATAAACTGTTTACGTTTGAGGGCGGAATCCTTTCCTCCGCTCCGCTATTCGCCGGGTCAAAGAATAAATTATATGGTTGGATTGCCTTCCACCCAGAACATTTATTTGTAGCCGTCGGCAACGAAATTAGCCGCGACTGGGCTGTATTTGGTACAAAAGGCTTCAAAAACTTTGGCAGTCTAAGCGTCGCCGATTACGATAGGAAAAATGGAAATTTCTGGTTTCGGAGCCAATTTGGTTTTATGGATGTTAACCAGAAATTCTATAACCAAGAAAACTACATTATTTCCACTTCGTATTTAATTGTGCCGCCGTTCTTCTACAAACACTTCTCGCCCATCAGCACAAAGGGGAAGTACACCTTGAAATTTGACGGCAGAAGAACAAACGGTTTTGATGTCTATGAAGTTTCAACCGGCCGCCAATTTGGTAAATACGGCCAGGTCGCCGTCGGCTGTACTAACGAAAACTTCAATAAATGCCGCACCGGTTTACTACTTGAATACTATAAGGAATTTACCTTAAAAAATTTCAAGGCTTCAACCGAACTCCGCTACGAACAATTAAGCAAAAAATTCTATGGCTTTATTGTTCTGAGCTACCTCATCAATTAATGATGAATTAATATCGCTTACGACCGTTGTCTTAAACAGCGGTCTTTTTTTATTCAAAAAGACCGGGTAATCCGGTCTTTTATGATTTAATTATTTTTGTTTTATCTTACCCCGATTGCCTGGCGCACAATTTTCATTTTAGCCTCAGACATGGCGGCCACTTTAACGCGGCCCTCTTCTAAAATTCGCCAGACATCATCATCACTATACCGATTATACTTATCCTGAAACTCTGTCAGAAACTTAACGACCACATCGGCTAAATCTTTTTTGAAATCACCGTAGCCCTTGCCTTTATAGTCTTTTACTAAACGCTTAACTTCGCGCGTCCCGAGCATGGCATAAATAGTTAATAGATTTGAGAGCGCCGGTTTTTCAATCGGATCATAGTCAATATCTGTCCCCGAATCGGTCACCGCCCGCATAATTTTTTTTCGGGCCGTCTCGATGTCATCAAGCAAGGCGATGCTATTATTTTGATTGTCATCACTTTTACTCATTTTTTTATTTGCATCAAGTAGGGACATAATCCGCGCACCTTCTTTTTTTACCACTGCTTGCGGGAGCCGAAAAATATTACCAAATTGGTTATTGAAACGCTTCGCAATATCTCGCGCCAACTCAACATGCTGAGTCTGGTCTTCACCAACCGGCACGATATCAGTATCATATAATAAAATATCGGCCGCCATTAAGACCGGATAGTCATAAAGACCAACGCTAACAGCGTCTTGATTCTTGCCGGCCTTATCTTTAAACTGAGTCATCTTATTTAAATCGGCGATATGGGCACCATAACAATTAAAAATCCAACCCAACTCGGTATGCGCCGGTACGGTTGATTGTTGAAAAATGATTGATTTCTCAGGATCAATACCCGCCGCCAAATAAATCTTAGTTATTTCAATAATGCGCTTTTTCAATTCCTCTGGATCCTGCTTCACGGTTATCGCGTGATAATCAACCACACTAAAGATACATTTATATTTATCCTGCATTTCGACCCATTGCGAAATTGCCCCAATATAATGACCGATGTGCATATCGCCGCTCGGTTTAATTCCGGAAAAAATTGTCTGTTTTTTTTCTGTTTTATTTTCTCTTATCATATTTTTTGGTCAAATAAATCACCGTCTTTTTCTTGAGGGCGCTGTTCTATAGGCTTCTCCTCGGTCATAACGTTTTCCTTATTAGTATTTTCCTGGTTTTTACCTAACTTGGCGTCTTCTTCCTGTTTCTCCTTAACCAGATTATTAAAATAATTTTCGATGCCATTTCTCTCACCCATATAGGTCAATTTAATTAATTAATACTTCTATTTTACAAGATTTACTGATTAAAAGCAAAATATATCATTATGCTTGAAAAATATATATTGTATGTTAATATAGGGTCAAGGGTGGTCACTATCCCTTTTTTATTCCCCGGGGTGTAGTATAACGGTAGTACGCATGCATGGGGTGCATGTAGCCCGGGTTCAATTCCCGGCACCCCGACAAGAAAGGGGCTTGTAGCTCATCTGGTAGAGCGCTGCATTCGCATTGCAGAGGTAAGGGGTTCGAGTCCCCTCAAGTCCACAAGGAAATTTACGGGCTGTGGTATAACGGTATTACGCACGCTTCGGGTGCGTGTAATCCGGGTTCAATTCCCGGCAGCCCGACCATTAAAAAACATCTCTTACGGGATGTTTTTTAGTAAACATCAACTTTGACAAAAGGCCCCTTCGCGCCTATAATGAATTTAGAAATTAAAAAAGAACAATTCTTCATACTGACAGAATTTTTTTATTATTTATGATCGATTTTAAGCAAAAAATGGAAGAAATAGAGAAACAGGAGAAAAAAAATCAGCCAGCTGATTTAGATAACGAATTTTTAATAAACAGTCGAAAACGTCGCCGCATTACCACTTATATAATCGCCGTTTTGGTTGTCGCCTTGGTTCTTTCCGGAAAAATTCTAATCTCGAGTCAAACTGACAACGGCTGGCTCTCCGGTCTCGGTCTATTTACAAAAATACGCCAATTAGTCCCGGCCGCCGATAAGCAATTGGTGGGCGAGGAAAATGACCGCGTAAATGTTTTACTACTCGGGATGGGCGGAGAAGGGCACGATGGCGCCTATTTAACCGACACGATGATTCTGTCCAGCTTAAAGCCTTCGACCAAGCAAGTTGCTTTAATCTCTGTGCCACGAGACCTAACCACTCCGGTTAGCGGCTGGCGCAAATTAAATAGTGTTAATGCCTATGCCGAAAAGGCTCTACCCGGTTCCGGCGGAGAAGCGACTACTAAAGCGATGGCCGAATTACTCCAGGCGCCAATTACTTATTACGTGAGAATTGATTTTGCCGGATTCGAAAGAATTATTGACGAAATTGGCGGTGTCGAAATTAATGTGGAAAACACTTTTGACGATTATACTTATCCGGCCACCGGGCAAGAAGATAACCCTGATTATTACGCTCGTTTCGAACATCTCCATTTCACGGCCGGCCCTCAGAAAATGAACGGCGCCTTGGCTTTAAAATACGCCCGTAGCCGCCACGCTCTCGGTCCGGAGGGCTCAGACTTCGCCCGTGCGCGCCGCCAGCAATTATTGCTCGAAGCCGTTAAAGAAAAATTGCTTTCCCGTCAAACCTTATTAAACCCGGTTGTCCTGACAAAACTAATTAGTGAATTCAATAAAGACGTTTCCACCAACCTTAGCACCTGGGAAATTCTGCGCCTCTGGGATTTAGCCAAAGACGTTAATCGCGATCAAATTATTAACAAAGTTCTCAGCGACGCTCCGGACGGTATGCTCGTCTCTGGCACCGGCCAAGATGGCGCCTATATTTTAACACCGCGAACCGGTAATTTTTCTGAAATCCGAGCGATGGTCCAAAATATTTTTGACACGGTACCGGTTGTCAGTAAAACTCAAATCCAAGCAATTGAGGATAATGCTTCGGTATTTATCGCTAACGGCACCTGGATTACCGGTTTAGCCAGTAAAACGTCTTTGACTTTAACTGATTATGCTTTTAAAGTATCTGGCACCGGCAACGCCGTAGAGCGAAATTTCGAGCAGTCCGTTATTTACGACTTAACAAACGGTCAAAAAAATGATTCTCTAATAACTTTAAAAAAATTAACCGGTGCTACTCAGGCCTTTAATTCACCGACCTGGCTTGAACCGTACAAAAGTGGCGACAACCAATCCGACTTCCTGCTTATCCTTGGTACGAGCGCTAATAAACAAGAATAAAAATAATTAAAAATGCCCAGCGAAAAAAAGAACAATCTGCCCCTCGTCGTAATGTGCGGACGCACCAATGTCGGCAAATCGACGCTATTTAATTGTCTCACCGAAAAACGGCAGGCCCTTGTTTCTGATATCGCCGGAACGACCCGTGATAGTAACCTCGGAATAGTCGAGTGGGATGGCAGCGCTTTTGAACTCGTTGATACCGCCGGCATCCTTGATTGGCGCTACTTACTAACAAAAAAACTGGCAGCCAACGATATCGACACCCAAACCCAAAAACAAGCGCGTCGTTATCTCGATGAGGCAACTTTGATTTTATTTATGGTCGATACTAAGGCTGGCCTGCTTTTGGAAGATAAAGAATTGGCGGCTGCCCTCAAAAAAAGCCCGACTTACAGTAAAAAAATAATGTTGATCGCCAATAAGGTTGATAATTTCCGCGCCGCTTCGGAATCGGCCCAATTTAATAAGCTTGGCCTCGGCGAACCGATTGCAGTTTCCGCTGCCAGCAGCATGGGCACTGGTGATTTACTGGATGTTATCATCGCCAAAATTGATAAACATAAAAAAAATAAAAAGGCCGTAGAAAATAAGGATGACAAAATTATAACTGCCTGTATTATCGGCAAACCGAATGTCGGCAAATCTTCTTTGCTCAATTCTATCCTCGGCTATGAGCGCGTAATCGTTAGTCCGATTCCTCACACGACGCGTGAACCGCAAAATACCAACCTGGTTTATAACGATAAAAAAATTACCTTAGTCGATACGGCCGGTATTTCTAAACAAGGGAAGAAGGGTAAGGGATTAGAAAAGCCGGGTATTTTAAAATCACTTAAATCTTTAGATAAGGCGGATATCGCTTTGCTCGTCATGGATATTAGCGAGCCCATCACTCACCAAGACGCTAAAATTATTCAAGAAATTGTCGAGCGCCAAAAAAGTTTAATTTTTATTGCCAACAAGTGGGATATGGTAGAAGAGCGCAATACTAAAAAATGGACCGAAATAATTTACGATAAATTACCCTTTGCGACCTGGGCCCCAATTCAATTTATCTCCGCAAAAACGGGAGAGAAAGTGAGTAAAATTTTAGATTTAGTTTTAAAAATTGCGGCCGAGCGCGCGCTTGAACTAAGCGATTCGCAGTGCACAAAATTTTTAAGCCACGTAGTAAAACTCCATAAGCCGGCTAAAGGTAAGGGCACAAAATCTCCCCGTATCTATGAATTTAAACAAGTTAAGGTCAACCCACCCTCCTTCGTGGTGCGCATCGGTCCGAATGATGATCTTCATTTTTCCTATGTCAGATTCATGGAAAATCGCCTGCGCGAAAAATATGGTTTTACCGGCACGCCGCTCCACGTTTCCGTGACCAAAGAAAAAAAATCACATACAACTTATAACGAATAGCTATGAAAATAATTGTCGGCCTGGGGAACCCCGGGGAACAATATAAAAACACACGCCACAATATCGGCTGGCTCGCCTTAGACTATCTCCTGGGCGATGTTAAGTGGCAGGATAGCAAAAAGTTTAACGCGCTAATTCATGAAGACGGGGCTAATATATATGTAAAGCCGCAAACCTACATGAATAATTCCGGAAGCGCTGTCCAAAAAATCCTTAATTACTATAAGCTCCTGCCGAAAAACTTTGGCCTAATAAGCAAAAAAGATGCCGACCTTGGTGCTGATTTATTCGTTATCCAAGACGATCTTGATCTTGATTTCGGTCAACTAAAAATCGCTACTGATTCCACGAGCGCGGGCCATCGCGGTATCCAATCAATTATAGATCATCTGAAAACTAAAAAATTTACCCGCCTTAGACTGGGCATTAAAAATGAATTACTGCGTACCCATATTCCACCGGATAAATTTGTTGTTTCTCCCTTCGGGCATGACGAGCGTGGCCGCCTGCCGGAAATATTTGCCCAAATAAATATAGACAATATAAAATAAACTTAAAAACTTCCTAAAAAATTAGGAAGTTTTTTATTTTTCTTTATGCTAAATTTAACTAAGCGCCAAGCGCTATTGGCTTTCAATTATTTTACAAAAATTGGGCCCAAGACAATGCAAAAACTTTTAAAAACTTTTCCCGAGGCGCGCACAGCTTTTAGCGCTCCGGCCGCCCGCTTGGAAAAATCCGGTCTCAGCGCAAACATAGTGACGGATTTTTGTGCTTGGCGCGAAAAAATCGATTTTAGCAAACTCGAAGACGAATTAGCTCGCGAGAAAATTAGCTTTATCACTTGGGATGAGCCAGAATATCCCGCCTTATTAAAAGAAATTGCGACTCCGCCCTATGTCTTGTATTACCGGGGGTCCTTAGAATCAATCGGCGGACTCGATAAAAATCGCCTCTCTGTCGTCGGCGCGCGTGACCACAGCGCTTATGCCCCTAAAGTTATTGCCGAATTCTTGCCTCCGCTTATCAAAGAAAAAATACAAATCATTAGCGGCCTGGCCCTCGGTATTGATGCCTTAGCCCATAGCTGCTGCCTATTAAATAGAGGAATAACTATAGCGGTTTTAGGAACCGGCCTCGACGATAAGAGTATTTATCCCGGAGTCAATAAAAATCTCGCGCACGAAATAATAAACTCGGGGGGCGCACTTATTTCCGAGTTTCCGCCGGGAACCGCTCCGCTTCGCCAAAACTTCCCCCAACGTAATCGGATTATATCCGGACTATCCCAAGCGACCTTAATTATAGAAGCAAAGCTTAAGTCTGGAGCTTTAATCACGGCCGACTATGCTCTTGATCAAAATCGAGAAGTTATGGCCGTCCCGGGGAATATTTATTCTGCACTTTCGCAAGGCACTAATAAATTAATTCAAGCTGGGGCCAAATGTATTAATTGCCCTCAAGATATTTTAGAAATTTTTCGAATAGATCACGCGAGCCAGTTCAAAATTAAAAAAAAGCCCGCCCCCGTCTATTTTCAAAATAAAACTGAAGAATTAATTTATCGACTTATTAGGGAAGCGCATGAGCGCTGTGAACTAATTACCGGTGATGAAATCGCTCAAATTACTAAACTTGACACCTCGGTCATAAATAGTACACTGAGTATGTTAGAATTGCGCGGGTTTGCTAAAAATGACGGAATCGGCTATGATATAAATTAAATTATTCACCATATGAATTTAATAATCGTCGAATCGCCAACCAAAGCTAAAACTATTGCCAAGTTTTTAGATAAAAATTACCAGGTCGAATCTTCATTCGGCCATATTCGCGATCTGCCGGTAAGCAAAATGGGGATTGATTTGAAAAATAATTTTACGCCTGACTACGTAATCCCTGCGAAAGCTAAAAAAACTGTATCCACTTTAAAATCGGCCGCTAAAAAATCAACCGAAGTTATTCTGGCGTCTGATGAAGACCGCGAAGGAGAAGCTATTGCCTGGCATTTAGTGGAAGCCTTGGGCCTGAATATTAAAAATACCAAACGCATTGTTTTTCATGAAATTACTAAAACAGCAATTTTAGAAGCCCTGGAACACCCCCGCCAAATTGATCAAAATATGGTTGACGCGCAACAAGCGCGCCGTATATTGGATCGTTTAGTCGGCTATGAATTATCTCCTTTTCTCTGGAAAAAGGTAGCCAAGGGCCTTTCCGCCGGCCGTGTTCAAAGCGTAGCTACTCGCTTAATAGTGGAAAGAGAACGAGAGATTCTTGATTTTAAAACCGAGGATTATTGGACCCTGTCTGCCGATTTAAGCAAAGACGGCAAAACGCAGCCCTTCACCGCCGACTTATATAAAATCAACAATAAAACCTTTAATAAACTATCTCTTAAAAAAGATAAAGCCGAGGAACTGAAAGCCAGTCTGCGAAGCTCCGACTACCAGGTAGTTAAAATTGAGAAGAAAGAAATTAATAAGAATCCGGCGGCTCCTTTCACCACTTCAACCCTACAGCAGGCGGCCAATCGTCATCTTGGCTTTAGTGCTAAGCAAACAATGACCATTGCGCAAAAATTATACGAACAGGGTTATATTACCTACATGCGTACGGATTCCTTAAATCTTTCTCCGAAATTTATTACGGATGCTTATGATTGGTTATTAAAAACACAGGGCGCACAGTACGCTATCAGCGGCGGACGGGCCTATAAAGGGAAAAGCAAGAACGCACAAGAAGCTCATGAAGCCGTTCGTCCGACCGAAGCGTCACTAACCCCGGAAATTCTCGCTCCGAAACTTGATAAGAACCAAGAAAGACTCTATCGTCTTATTTGGCAACGGGCCGTTTCCAGCCAAATGACTCCGGCCCGACTGGCCGCAACCACCATCGATACCGAAACAAGTTCTGCGCAAGAAAATTATATATTTCGCGCTACCGGACAGATGTTAATCTTCCCCGGCTACCTTAAAATTTGGCCGGAAAAAACTAAAGAGCAGGAACTGCCGCCACTTCAGGAGAAAGATGATTTGGAACTTCTTGATTTGCGGGCCGACGGCCATACCACTAATCCGCCCGCTCGCTATTCCGACGCCGGTCTGGTTAAAGAACTGGAGAAATATGACATCGGACGGCCTTCAACTTACGCGCCGACAATCAACACTATTATTACTCGCAATTATGTCGAGCGCGATGACAATAAAAAATTGAAACCAACCGGCATCGCCTTTGTTGTTACCGATCTACTAATTAAACACTTCCCCAAGATAGTTGATTATGCTTTTACCGCTAAAATGGAAGACGATCTTGATGCCATCGCCGAAGGTGAAAAAAAATGGCAGCCGGTTATCGGTAATTTCTATGAAGACTTTCACGCTAATTTAAAAATAAAGGAAGAGGAAATTAAAAAAAGTGATATTATGCCTGAAGAAAAATCAACTGAGATTTGTGATAAATGCGGCGCCCCGATGATTATTAAAATCGGACGCTTCGGTAAATTCTTGGCTTGCAGCGGTTATCCGGATTGCAAGAATATTAAAAAATTTACCGGCGAGGGCGGAAGCTACGAAAAAAAAGAAGTAGATCCAAAAGTTCTGGAACTGCAAAAGAAGTATGACGGCGAAGTCTGCGAAAAATGCGGCTCCGCGATGAAGGTTCGAGTCGGAAAATACGGTCCTTTCTTAGCCTGCTCCGGCTACCCAAAATGTAAAAATATTAAAAACATCGCCGAGGCAAACGCGGGCGGCGTTGAAGTCCCTTGCCCGGTTTGCGGAGAAGGAAAGATTGTTAAAAAATTTAGTAAGCGAGGAGCGTTTTGGGCCTGTAATAATTACCCAAAATGTAAAAATGCGTATTGGGGAGAGCCGACCGGAAAAGATTGTCCCGATTGTAGTGCCTTGCTCGTTCATGACACCAAATCAGGAAAAATAAAATGCAGTAATAAAGAATGCGGTTATATAGAAAAAGAGAAAAAAGCGAAAGCTAAAGAAGAATCGGTTTAAAATAGCTTAAACGTTAATCATACAAAAAAAGACCGGGAGTACCGGTCTTTTTTTATCTTCTTCGATATGTAATTTATTTCTTTTTTGACTTCGTCTTCGCTTTGCTTTTAGCTTCCTGCGTTTGGCTCGCCGCTCTTTTTTCCTGGACAAACTCCAAGCCCTTTTTAGCGAGTTGGCTCAGTACCATAAAATAAGCGGAGCTGTGCTTTAATTTATCTTTGGCCATGTTTATAAATTCTTCCGCTTTGGTGACACTGCTCTCAATTTTTTTACTGATGCGGTTTATGCGCTGGATACTGACGATAAAGTAATAAATTGCCCAGCAGAGAAAAAAAGTGAGGACCGCGATGCTAATCGCCAATATTAAATTTAAAATGTCAGTCGAGCTTGTAAACATATTTTTATTTTTAGTTTTTCTTAGTCTCTAAGGCGAGCCGCAAACTTTTCACCCAAATGCTTTACGAGATTAACGACAATATTTTCCACTTCTTCGGCCAAGAGGGTTCTCTCCGGCGATTGGAATCTTAAGTGATAGGCCAAACTTTTTTCCTCGGCCGCTAACTTATTCCCGACATAAACATCAAACAACTCGACTTCTCTGATTAGAGGATTGAATTTTTTTATTTCCTTGGTAAATTCATTATACAATATTTTTTCATTTATGACAAAGGCTAAATCCCGAGTTGTCTCCGGATATTTGGCCAGTTCTTTAAAGTGAAGCGCCGATAAGCTGAGCACCATGTCGGCCAGGAGAGAAAAATTTAATTCAGCGACGGCACTTTGCTTTTTCAGATTGATATTAGCGCCTACCTCTTTACTTATTAAAGACACAATTCCGATTTCTTTCCCGAATACTCTAATTTTAGCCGTTACCTTTTTATCCGCCCAACCCGGTTTTTCTTCAATCGGTAAAAATTCGCTTACCCCCTCATCATTAAATAAATTATCCAATAAACCACCAACGACTCCCTTTAAGCGCTTGAATAAATCTTCTTTATCATCGGCGATAATGATTCCTAATCTTTTTTCTTGATAGGGGAGGGTGCTGTCTCCCGAGGCTTCTTTTTTAATGCGTCCAGGAGCATCAAAAAATACGCTGCCGAACTCAAAGAACCCCAAAGATTCTGCTTTTGATTGATTAGCTTTGATATTACCGATTAAGCCGGGGACAAGCGACTGGCGCAACATCGTCTGAATATCGGACAGCGGGTTAGCTAATTTAAGATGCTTAAAGAAATCAATATTTAATTTTTTCAGTTGATCGTCGCCGACAAAAGAATAATTATAAACCTCACTTAGAGCGAATTTTAGAACTAAAAAGTCCTTTATACTTCTTTCCAAAAGTCTTTCCCGGTTAATTTCCGGCAAGCGCAAGGTTTCCAGCGGTAATTGGGACTTAATTTTATCATAACCGTAAATACGCAGCACTTCCTCGGCTAAATCTTCTTTGGCCGCGACATCTTTTGTGGCGCGCCAAGAGGGAACAGTAACTTTGAGCACCGGCTCTTTAGGATCAGCCACGATGAAACCAAGATTTTCCAAAGTTTTAACTGTAGTCTCGACCGGAATTTCCTCGCCAATCTTTTTAGTCAGCCAAGCTAAATCAAGGTCAATCAGCATCGGTTGGTTTTTAGCGTGCTGGATATCAATAAGGGCACTCTCAATTTTTAATTTAGGGAATAATTCGTGCAAGAGGCTCAGAAATTTAGTTAAGGCTTCCGCGCAGAGATTAGGATCTAAGGCTTTTTCAAAACGCGTTGAGGCTTCAGTGCGCAGGCCCAAGCGCTGCGAGGTTTTCCTAATCATAACCGCGTTAAAATTGGCCGCTTCCAAAATAATACTTTTTGTACTTGCGCTAATTCCGCTCGCTTTACCGCCCATTACACCGGCGAGAGCGATCGTTTCTTTCCCGTCGCTAATTACCAAGTCATCTTCATGTAAATTTCTTTCTTTTTCATCAAGCGTTTCCAGAAATTCGTCTCGGTGCGCCTTGCGCACGACAATTTTTTCAATTTTATCCGCGTCAAAAGCATGTAGGGGCTGGCCGCAATCAAGCATAATATAATTAGTCAAATCGACAATATTATTAATCGGTTTTTGATTAACGGCAATTAATCTTTCTTTCAGCCAGGCCGGCGACTCTTTAATCTCCACGCCGCTTACCTTAACCGCCATATAGCGCGGGCAGGCGTCCTTATCTTCTACTTTAACTTCTAACTTATTTTCTTTAGCGCTTAAAAATTTTATTTTTTTGTCTAACGGCTTGCCGTAGGGTTTAAGCATGGTCTGAAAAATAACGCTCATTTCTCGAGCGATGCCATAATGACTAAGCAAATCGGGACGATTAGACATTGATTTATTATCTATCTCCAAAACGATATCGTCCGCCTTTAAATATTTAGATAGTGGTTCGCCAATTTTAGCCTTCTCGCTTAAAACCATAATGCCTTCATGATTTTTTCCGAGACCGAGCTCATCCTCGGCGCAAATCATGCCGCTTGATTTTTCTCCCCTGATTTCCGATTCTTTAATTTCTAAACCATTCGGTAAATTAGCACCGACCAAGGCGACCGGGACAAGCTGTCCCACGGCTAAATTAGGCGCACCGCAAACTATGTTTAATTTTTTTGTTTTAATATCAACGACGGCCAGGCGCAAGCGGTCGGCATTAGGATGTTTTTCAACCGACAAAACGGAACCGACGACGACTTGTGAAAATTGTTGCGCTTGCCCGCTAAACCCCTCGACTTCTACCGTATGGTTAGTAAGTTCACGGGCAATATCGGCCGCTTTTATTTTCGCGGATAATTTAAGATAGTCGTTTAACCAATTAAGAGATATATACATATATTTAAAACTGCTCTATAAATTTAAGGTCACCGCTATTAAATAAGCGCACGTCATTAATATTATATTTAAGCATCGCTAAGCGATTAAGTCCGAAGCCGAAAGCTAAACCGGAATAGACTTCCGGGTCAATCCCGCCCGCTCGTAAAACATCGGGATGGATTAAGCCGGCGCCGACAATTTCGAGCCAGCCGGTATGCTTACAAACGCGGCAGCCTTTGCCCTCACAGAGGAAGCAGGTATACTCGCCGTTATTACCAGGCTCAACAAAAGGAAAAAATTTCGGCCGCATGCGCAGCTCGGTATTGGGACCAAATAATTTTTTGCCGACTATTTCCAATAAGCTTTTTAAATTAGCAAAGTTTATATCCTTGCCGACCATAATACCCTCCACCTGATAAAATGTGTGTTCATGGCGCGCATCCGTCGCTTCATTACGAAAGCAGCGCCCCGGGATTATCGCCTTTAAGGGCGCGCCATATTTTTGCATTAATCTAATCTGTACGGGCGAGGTTTGGGTGCGCATTACTAAATCATATTGTCCCTCTTTATTTTTCGAATCAATATAAAAAGTGTCTTGCATGTCGCGGGCGGGATGAAAGGGGGAGACATTAAGGGCCGTAAAATTATAATAATCACTTTCCAGCTCAGGCCCGTCACCCACCATAAAACCGAGCGAAGTAAATAAATCTTCTAATTCGTTTTGGACAAGCGTAATCGGATTCAGGTGGCCAGTCGCAAATTTTTCTCCCGGGAGGGTAACATCCACAAAATCATTCTTCTTGCCATAGTTTTCAAGAGTCCGGCTCATTTCCTGAAATTTGCTTTGCATTTCGCCTTTAACCGTATTAGCCAGTTCGCCTAACTCTTTTTTCAGTTCTAAACTAAGATCCTTAAGACCGTGCATAATCTCGCTCATTTCTCCCTTACGCGAGAGATATTTTAATTCCAAATCGCGCAACTCGTCGCTATCTTTGGCTTTTTGCAGTTGCTCCAGAAACTCAGCTCGTATTTTTTCAATTTTGTTCTTCATATTATTAGTTCCGTTTTTCGGAAACATGATTTATATTTTTAGCGGCTCTTTTTAGAACTGATTAAAAATAATTCTAAGATTGCAAAAATAATAACCAGCAATAATAAATTAATCCAATTAAACAGGTGCTGTGATTTTAAAATAAGAGATAAAACAATAAAAAGGGAAAAAAGGAAAGATTGGCGGAAGGCGACCTTAACCGAATTAAAAGCCAGTTCTTTCTTGAGGGCGACAAAACGAATTATGAACCCGATTAAGGCGGCCAGACCGCTTAAGGATAAAAATAGCGCCAAATAAAAAAGGATGTAGCCCAGCCAATTAGTGGCTGTCGGGTCAATTAAGCTGGCGACAAAAATAAGAATACCCCAGCACACGGCCGTAAGAGTCGACATCACGAATAAATAATTTTTTAGGGTCATAAACTATTAATTATGTTTTCTATTTTAGCGGCCTCTTGCTTATAGTTTTCCAGCTTTTCTTTTTCGGCATTAACTATTTTCTCCGGCGCGCGGCTCACAAATTCAGAATTGCCAAGTTTTTGCTCTTGCGCGGCCACTAATCTTAATAGATTTTCTTTTTCTTTTATCAGGCGCTCTTTTTCTTTCACCGGGTCAATCGCACCGAGCAAATATATTTCAATATCGCCAAGCACAATCATAATCGCAGCCTCCACCTTCTCGCCGCCCGTTGCCACTTTTAATTCTTCTAAACCGGTCTTTAAATTTTTAATAATTTCTTTCTGGGTCTCAATTAAGGCGGCGTCTTGCGGCGCGTAAATAACCGCTTTGAGTTTTTTAGACGGTTCTATTTTATTAGCGCTGCGGGCGTTGCGGATAGCCGTGATAATATCGGAAATTAAAATCATCTTAGAATTAAGAATCGTTTTCTTTTGCGTTTTGGGCCAAGCGGCAACCATAAGAACATCTTCATTGAAACTGCCCCAGATGGTTTCGGTAACAAACGGGATAAACGGGTGCCAGAGAATCAAAATGTTTTTTAAGAGATATATTAAAATATCTTCTTTATCTTTTTCGACTTTAGCCATTTCTAAATACCAATCAGCCAATTTATTCCAAGTAAACTCATTTAGGTCTTCGGCCGCCAAAGAAAATTCAAAATTTTCCAGTCTATCGGTGACACTCTTTATAAGCGTGTTCATTTCGTCCAGAATCCATTCGTCCGCCATTGTTTTCGCCGCGGGTATTTCGCGGGCGCTCGTCACATAGTGTTTTTCCTCAACCGCACTTAAAATAAAGCGCGAAATATTCCAAAGCTTATTAACAAAGTTTCGCTTCGCTTCAATCTTCTCGGCGCTATAGCGAGTATCATTACCCGGCGTCGCCCCCATTAAAAGAGACAAGCGTAAAGCGTCGGCGCCATACTCGGAAATCGCGTCCAAAGGATCGACGCCATTACCTTTGCTTTTACTCATTTTCTTTCCCTTAGCGTCTAAAATCGTGCCATGTAAATAAACTTTCTCGAACGGAATTTCGCCGAGCGCGAAAAATGACATCATTACCATGCGGGAAACCCAGAGAGTTAAAATTTCATATCCGGTTTCAAGAATTTGCGTGGGATGAAATTTAGCTAAATCGCCAGCTTTTATACCATTTTTATAGTTATCCGGCCATCCTAAAGTAGAGAATGTCCACATGCCCGATGAAAACCAAGTATCAAGGGTATCCTCATCTTTTATCCAGCCTGATTCCTCGGGAGCTGTTTCTCCGCAATAGATTTCCTCACCGCGATACCAAACCGGGATGCCGTGGCCAAACCAAATTTGTCGAGATATACACCAATCATGTAAATTTTCCATCCAATCCTGATAACGTTTGTTGAAACGTTCCGGAATAAAAGTAATTTTTTTAGTTTTTTCCGCCTCCAGCGCTTTTTCTTTTAAAGATTTTCCGCCCAAGCGCTCTAATTTTTTATCAACGCTGATAAACCACTGCTTTGAGGGTAATGGTTCAATCGGAGTGTCGCAACGGTAGCAAACCGATAAGTTATTAGTAATATCTTCTTCTTTTTCCAATAAATTATTATTTTTCAATTCTTCAACGATCATTTTTCGCGCCGCCTCGGCCGCCAAACCGGAATATTTTCCAAAGCCATGATGAATTAAACCATCTTCATTAATAACTTTTATAATCGGAAGTTTATTAGCGGTTGCCATTTGCCAATCAACCATAGAATGCGCCGGCGTTACACCCAAGGCGCCCGTGCCAAAATCTGATTCAACGTTACGATCGGCAATAATTTTAATATTTAGAGCCTGACCGCAAAAATTGATTTTATATTCTTTACCAATAAATTTCTTATAGCGCTCATCTTTGGGATTAACCGCCAACGCCGTGTCTCCCAGTTTTGTTTCCGGACGAGTAGTAGAAATAGAAATCGGAAAATCGGCACTATATTTAAAAGTGTATAATTTGGCTTGCTGTTCTTTATATTCAACTTCATCGTCGGCTAATGTCGAGTGGCAATGAGGGCACCAATTAACAATCCGCTCGCCCCGATAAATAACCCCCTCTTTATACATATCGACAAACATGCGATTAACCGCACTTTGTCTCACTTCATCAAAAGTAAAAGCTTCTCGTGACCAGTCCAAAGACGAGCCCATTTTTTTGGTTTGATGTAAAATTGCGGCCTGAGTGCTGCGTAAAAATTTCCAGATCTCCTCAAGCAGTTTTTCACGCCCTAAATCATGGCGAGTCTGCCCAGTCTCCGCAAAAATTTTTTTCTCGACTACCATTTGAGTGGCAATCGCGGCATGGTCAGTGCCGGGCAACCACAAAGCGCGATAGCCTGACATCCGGCGATAACGTATCAAAAGATCCTCAATTGCCAACATGCAGCTATGGCCGATATGTAGTTTTGCGGTAATATTCGGTGGCGGCAAGACAATTGTATAGCTCGCTGCGTCGGCGGGTAAATCTAAATTATCCGGATTAAAATACCCGGATTCTTCCCATTTTTTATAAATTTTATCCTCATTTTCGCCCGGATTATAGGCTTTATCAAGTTCTCGTTTCATAACTTAAAATTACCAAAAAAAGAGCCTTAAGTCAACTAAAATAACCTTGACTTTGGCTCATATTAATTATATATTATAGAGTCTGCTTATATTAGGTAGGCACTGTTTTTAATTATAAAATCATGTTGACTCTGGAACAACAAATCTTCAACCAAATTGAAAAATCAAAGAATATCTTGATTATTTTTCCGAATGATTCTGAGGGCGACACGGTTGCCTCGGCGCTGGCCCTTTTTTTATTCCTCAAGAAACAAGGGTTGGAGGCCTCAGTGGTGTGTCCGCAGCCAGAGGACGGGAAGAAATCCTTCTCCTTTTTACCGGCCTTTGAACAAATTCAAGAAGATTTAAATAACCTACGCCGCTTTATTGTTTCAGTTAACATTAGCCAAGCCAAGGTAAACCAAATTAAATACTTAGTAGAAAACAATACTTTGAATTTTATTATTTCCCCCTCTGCGGGCTGGTTTAAGCCTGAAGACGTTAGTTCTCGCGCCGGTGAATTTAAATATGATTTAATTATTACGATCGGGACCCCCGATCTTGAGTCGCTGGGCAAGCTTTATGATCAAAATGTTGAGTTTTTTTATAAGACACCAATCATTAATATCGACCATAAAGCCATTAATGAGGAATTTGGTCAAATTAATTTTATTGACCTTAACGCCGTCGCTATTTCGGAAATCCTTTTTTATCTTCTCAAAAACTATAAACCGGAACTTATTACCGAGAATATTTCCACCTGCCTTCTGGCCGGCATTATTCAAAAAACAAAGAACTTTAAAACCTCAAACTTAACACCCCGAACTCTTCTCACCACTTCCCAGCTAATCGCGATTGGGGCAAATCGGGAAGATATCGTTTCTCATCTTTATCGTTCCCGTGATCTTACAACTCTAAAGCTTTGGGGACGAGTTTTAAATAATCTCAAAGCGGAAAACGGGGAAGAATTAATTTGGTCAAGGTTGCGCTTAGGCGATTTCAAAGACACTAATTCCACTACCGAAAGCCTCAATGATATTATTGATGAATTAATAGTTAATATTCCGCAAGCAAAATTAGCGCTAATCCTTTGTGAAAAAACACAAAATGAAACTGATATTTTTCTCTACTCGCTTAAAAATATTAACGCTCTTGATATTTTGCAGTCTTATGCGCCCCGCGGAAACAGCAAAATAGCCACGGCCACCATTAATAAAGATCTAAACACAGTCAGCACAGAATTCATTACGGAAATAAAAAATAAGCTTGAAAAATTAAACTCTTAATGGTATAAAATAAAGCATCGCCACTGTTATGGCACGCTTGCAATCTTTTATAGCGGTCATTATAATGGGCATATAGCTCAGTTGGTTAGAGCACCGCTCTTATAAAGCGGGGGTCGATGGTTCAAGTCCATCTATGCCCACGGAAAAAAATCGGGCTCGTAGCTCAGTTGGTTAGAGCGCCACGTTGACATCGTGGAGGTCACAGGTTCGAGTCCTGTCGGGCCCACTAAACAAGAAACGACCTAAATTTATTTAGGTCGTTTTTGTTTTATATTGGGTTGCTGACAGGACTCGAATGCCGGAGGCGATGCGCACTTGTGCGCCGCCGAGGCCGGGTCGGGGCGCTTAGTGAGCGCAGACTCGCGTAGCGAGGCCAGCGAGACTTAGCGACCGTGACCGAGTCCTGATTTGTCAGGCGCCTGCGACGCGAAAGTCCTGTCATTATATGTATTTGCTAAAGTTTATTTTGTCTATATTATTAAACAAAAATTACCCAATAATTGACATAATTAATATTATGTGATAGTATTTTTTATTAAAATAGTTCTTTAAAAAATAAGGTTAAATTTGGTTAATTACCAAGTTCATGTAAATTTAGGTGAATTTAGTTATTAATCAAATTACTACTAATCTTTAAAAAAACAGAAACCATGAAAAAAATCATTTTAGTGTTCAGCATTATTTCTTTTATCTTCTCAGTAGCAGTTAGTTTTTTGTCATCAGATTTTGTTGTTAAAAACAGAATTGGAAAGAACCAAAAAATTATAACTGCAACATTAAAGGAAAAAGAATATGCGCTTTGGTTTGAGGAAGTGGGGAAATATCAAGCCCCGACTGATTATTGGCGGGCTGGCGGTCCTCGCGAGATTGATGAAATTAATAAGCAAATTGAAACGGCAGAAAAAAATTTAAGATATTGGCAATCAAAAGAAAATAATCGTAGTTTTAATTTCTTGATTGCTTCATATTTAGCTGTTGCTGGTTCTTTATTATTTTCATTTTTTGGTTTATTAAGAGCAAAAGAACAATGGTATAGTAAAAACCATTCCTTAGACAATTAAAAAAATTGTAAAAACAGGGAGTCCCTCACCAGACTTCCTTTTTTATTTATCCAATCTCCAATTTTTTATCTTACTCATTTACATTTTCCCCAAAAATTGGTAAATTTAAGGAAAGAATAAAATTATATGATTTTTAGTAAAACAAAACAGACAACTAATATAGTTAAAGAAAGTAACGAACCCTCAATCACTGAATGGCTCAATTACGAAGACGAGGAAACCGAGGGACAATTAGCCATCGACGTCTTCCAAACTGATAAAAAAATCATTATCAAGTCTACCATCGCCGGTGTCAAACCGGAAGATTTAAAAATATCCCTTCACCACGACCTACTTAGCATTAAGGGCGCACGCTCTATTAAAGAAGAGGTTAGGGAAGAGGATTATCTTTACCGCGAATGTTATTGGGGGTCGTTTTCGCGCTCCATCATCTTACCGGCCGAAGTCGATAGCCGCCGGGTTGAAGCCGAGCTCGAAAGCGGAATTCTCACTATAACCTTATATAAAAACAATCCCGGCCAAATCGAAGTTAAAGTAAAAGATTGAGGCGGCCTCCAAGCATATGAAAATTAAAAAATGGGCTCTAAAATCACTTATTTTTCTGGTGGTTTTTTTGTTACTCGGAACAATCGCCATATTATATATTAATTGGCACAATAATTATCGCGGCCGAATTTACCCCGGTATTCGGGTTGGTTCTTTAGATTTATCCGGTAAAACCGCAGCTGAGGCCACAAACATCCTGAATCAAAAAACGAGCGAGCTCGTCTCTGCCGGTCTGACTTTTCGGGCAAACAATAAAAATATTACCATTAACACCGATATAACTTCTTTCGATTCCGACCTTTCCTACCCGGCTTTATATTTTAATGTTGAAGACACGGTCAATAAGGCGGTAACTTTAAGCTCGCCGGACAACTTCGGTTACTATCTCTTATTCCGCCTGCGTCCCCGTTCCCAGCGCTTATTAATTCCTTTTTACACACTTGATCCGGAAAAAATAAAAACCCTGTTGGCCGACTCTTTCCCGGAATTAAACATTGAGCCCACTAACTCCTCTTTTTCGGTTTCTACAAAAACTGGTGATTTACAAACCAGTCCGGAGAAAATCGGAGTAGAAATTAACTATGACCTCGCCTTGTCCGAAATCCGCACCAACTTGGCCAATCTCAATAACCAGCCAATCACATTAATGACTCACTCAAAATACCCACTTGTTAAAGAGTCCGACCTCGGTTCACTAACGGCAGAAGCCAAAACAATTATTAAAGAAGGCGGTTTAAAACTTACGTTTGGAGAAAACGGGGCGGCCACCAGCTCGCTTAAAACCTGGACAATCAAACCGGAAAAGTTAATCACCTGGCTAAGCGTTGTTTCTAACCAAGGAAACTTAAGTCTTTCCCTCGATCAAGAAAAAATTAAACAATATTTAAGTTTAAATGTATCTCCGGAAATTGATGTTGAAGCCGTGCGCCCTCGTTTTGAAATAAAAGATGGTAAGGTTAGCAGTTGGCAAACCGGCGTGGACGGTCGGCAGGTTGATCTTGACGCGAGCGCCGCTAAAATAACTTCCGATTTTCTGGGTGATATAAAAGAAATTCCAATAATTACTAAGGAGGTGACCAGCGAAACTATTGCGGCTGATAACAATCTTAATATCAAGGAAATTATCGGCGTCGGCCATTCTAATTTTGTCGGTTCACCGACCAACCGCATCAAAAATATTCAAGTCGGTGCCGCCGCCCTGAACGGTCTTTTAATTGCTCCCGGCGAAGAATTTTCTTTAGTTAAAGTCCTGGGCGACGTAAGTGCTAAAACCGGCTATTTCCCGGAATTAGTCATCAAGGGCGATCAAACCGTGCCCGAATATGGCGGTGGCTTATGCCAAATTGCGACCACTGTTTTCCGTGCCGCTATGGGAACGGGCTTGCCGATAACAGAGCGCCGTAACCACTCTTATCGCGTTTCTTATTATGAACCGGCCGGCATGGACGCAGCTGTCTATCTACCTCAACCGGATGTCCGCTTTGTTAACGATACTGCCAACTATATATTAATTCAGTCCCGCATTGTTAAAAATGATATTTATTTTGACTTCTGGGGAACGAGTGACGGGCGCGTCGCCACAACCACCACGCCGGTTGTTTATAACATTGTTAAACCGCCCGCTACAAAATATATTGAAACGACCAGCCTAGCGCCCGGCGTAAAGAAATGTACGGAACATGCGCACAATGGAGCAGACGCCTATTTTGACTACTCCGTAATCTACCCCGCTTCCACAACTGGTGCCACCTCAACGCCCAATATTGAGCGCCGCTTCAGTTCTCATTATGTTCCTTGGCAGGAGGTCTGCTTAATCGGTAAGGAAGCGGTGGCCACTTCAACTCCACCTATTAACGCCTCAAGCACGCCGGCCGATACTTCTAGCACAACCCCGTCTAATTAACCCTCAGCCCAAGCCATATAAAAACGCCCTCCACAGGAAGGGCGTTTTTTTATTTTTGCTATCCAGTTATTTCTTTATTTTACAATTTCGCCTTCAATCGTTTCCGACTTAGTAGTTAAGGCGCCGCTATTTTTCTTTTTCTTAAATACAAATAATTGCTGAAGAGCAGTTAAAATAGTAATCACAAACCAATATAGCGTTAAACCGCCCGGTAGCGAAATGCCGATAAAAATCGTAATGGCCGGCATAAAATAAAGCATTTGTTTATTCATGATTGCCATCATGTTTTCATCTTTTGCTCCTTCCGTTTTAACGACCGGCTTTTTAGTGATCATCATTCTGGCCTGCCAAAACTGCGCCAAACCGGCCAGGACGGCCAAATATATACTTGGTTTACTTAAATCAAGGAAGCCCAAAGAAATACTATTTATAATTTCCGGTTTATAAACGAAGGGGTAAACTAAATCAAGCTTACTGCTTAAACCGTCTCGGAAGACTCGATAAACCGCAAACAATACCGGCAATTGAATTAACAAGGGGAGACAGGAAGAAAAAGGATTAACCTTATTTTCCTTATACATTTCCATGGTCGCCTTACTAAGCCCAACTTTGTCGTCGGCGTATTTCTTTTTCAGTTCATCAATTTTCGGCTGTAAATCCTGCAAGGATTTTTGGGATTTGATCGACTGTTGTCCAAACGGCCAAAGAATAAGCTTAATTAGAACTGTCAGCAGAACAATCGCAATCCCCAAATCATGAAAAGACACCGTGTTATATAAGAAGACAAGAAGATTTAAGATTGGTTGATAGAAAATAACCGTGAATAAATTAGCCATAAAAAGATAATAATTTAATAAATTTATTTAACCGGGTCGTTACCCCCCTTATTCCATGGGTTACAGCGCAATACCCGCCAAGAGGCCATAAGACCCCCCTTAATAACTCCATGTTTAGTAATGGCCTGTGCCCCGTACTCGGAACAGCTGGGGTAAAAACGACAAAAACCGTGTGGATAAAAAACCTTTAAGAATCCATGGTCAAACGAAATGGTTTTTTGGTAGATTTTAATAAAAGCGACCAGGAGGCGTCGGGGGAATTTATAGATATATTCAAGCATTTTTATTTAATATTAGTCTATTTATAAAGATTAGCGCGAGTAAAGCCGGTTTGGAGAGTGGTTTTAATTTCGGCAAATGTTTTATCTAATATTAAAGAAAAAACGACAATAACGATATCCTTCCCACCCCTCATATTTGTCATTTCTTTGCTAATAATAGACCTAATTTGTCTTTTGATTTTATTTCTGATCACCGCTTTTTTGCTTACCTTTAGACTCACCAAAATCCCGAATCGATTATATTCAAGGCTATTGGCGGCTGTTTTGAGGCCCAATACCTTACCATAAAAAGATTGGCCGGTTTTAAAAACGCGGTCAAACTCTTTGTCATGTCTTATTCTGTTTTTCTTCTCTAACATGTTAAATTATAACACTATTTTGAGAGTTTTTTGCGACCCTTATCGCGACGTCGTTTTAGGACTGCACGACCATCTTCGGTATGCATTCTCTTGATAAAACCATGTTTTTTGCTGGCGCGTCGTTTATTCGGCTGGTAGGTTCTTTTCGGCATAAATGAGATTTAACTTTAATTATTGTTATTGTTTTAATAACATAACATCTTTATTTACTAAAGTCAATCCGGCCCCAAGGGGCAAAAAACGATTTATCCCCCTTTTGTTAACATCTTTTTAACACGCCCTATGCTTGTTATTAACGAGTTTATTTAATATAATGAAATTACTATAAAATCTCTAAAATATTATCCATTTTTTAATTGGATTAAGCGATATTAATCCCCACACTTATGACAAATGAACAAGTCTGGCAGGCCGTGTTGGGGGAAATTGAGGTAAGTTTATCCCGAGCAAATTTTATTACTTGGTTTAAAGATACTTTTATTTCTTCTTTTGAAAACGAGCGGGTCGTTATTTGCGTCCCGAACGCTTTTGTTAAAAAATGGCTTGAGGAAAAATATCACAAAAGTACATTAGGCGCTCTGGAGAATGTTACCAAACAACCAATTAAAGAAATCATCTATAAAATTGAATTAAAAAAAGGAAATACCGCCACCTTCCAAATTAATGGGGCGGAAAATAAATCAGAGGCGCTTAATCCTGAAAATAAAGGCACAGTAAATCCGGCCACCACCCCGCGCGATTCTTTCACCACCAATACTGTTCATCAAAACCTGGGCTCTAATGGTGTGATTAGCGGTAACGGCAATGGTAATAATGTTGGGCGCCACGGTTTAAATACGCGTTACGTTTTTGAAAATTTTATTGTCGGCAAGGGAAACGAGTTGGCTCATGCTGCCTGCCTGGCGGTTGTTAATAACTTGGGGAAAGCTTATAACCCCTTATTTATTTATGGCGGTGTTGGTTTAGGAAAAACTCATCTTCTCCAGGCTATTGGCAACGAGGCCGCTAAAAACACAGATAAAATCCTTTATACCACCAGCGAGAAATTTACCAACAATTATATTCAAGCGGTCACCACGGGAAAGGCCAAAGAGTTTAAAAACCTTTACCGTAATGTCGATTTATTATTAGTTGACGATGTCCAGTTTATGGGCGGCAAAGATGGGACACAGGAAGAGTTCTTCCATACTTTTAATGAACTCCTCCAAAACGATAAGCAGATTGTTCTTACTTCTGACCGTGCCCCAAAATCAATCCCCGCCATTGAAAAACGTCTCGTATCTCGTTTTGAGGCTGGAATGGTAGCCGATGTCGGTAAACCAGATATCGAAACCAAGATTGCGATTTTAGAAAAAAAGTCATTGGAAAAAGGCGGCCTTCTGGACCGCGAGATGTTGCTTTATATTGCGGAGCACGTCCAGAACAATATCCGCGAACTCGAAGGCGCCCTAAATAAAGTTATTGCCTCACACCAATTTAAGGGGTTAACCCCTTCTATCAAAACCGTGAAAGAGGTTTTAGGGGATTATATCTCCAACATCCAAACAAAATCACTAACCCCTAAAGAGATTATTGAATCAGTCGCTAAGTTTTACAACATCACCTATAAAGAAATTATCAGCCCTGGCCGCAAGAAGGAGTTGGTCTGGCCGCGCCAAATTTCTATCTACTTGATTCGCGAAGAGCTTAATACCTCCTACCCGAGTATTGGTAATGAGCTTGGCGGGCGCGATCACACCACTGCTATGCACGCCTATAATAAAATTTATCAGGAGGTAAAAGAGAAGGGCAATGAAAAAGTAAAACAAGAAATTGAGTCTATCCGTCAACTTTTCGGCCACACTTATTAACAGTTGTCCGCCTCTTTCGGGGGATTAAGTTGTTAATATCTTGTCGACTAAATCTGAATTGACTTGAATAGAAAGTGGACAAATACGGGTTTGTCCCACTTAAGCACAAAGTGTTAAATTTTCCGCCCCGTCCATCACCCGACATATCAACAAGATTTTTCCAATATTTCCCAGCAAATAATCCTAATAAGCCGAATTCACAAAGTTATCCCGCCCCTTATTATTGTTATTATTTATTTATATATAAATTAATATATAATACAACATTTAATTATATGAAATTTATTAGCCTCCAAGAAAACTTTAAAAGAGGTTTGAATATAACCGGACACATCACCACAAAAAATATCAATCTTCCTATTTTGAATAATATATTAATTAAAGCGACGGGGGGCAACATAGAACTTATAAGCACTAATTTAGAAATTGGGATAACTCACCAGATTAGAGGAAAGATTGAAACCGAAGGAGAGTTTACGGTTGATTCAAAACTGATAGGTGAATATGTTAATCTGCTTAGTGGCGGCGAGAAGGTTAAGGTTGAAGCGCTTGAGAATGAATTAAAAATAGAGTGTGGCAGTTATAAGACTAAAATTAAAGGGGAGTCGGCCAAAGAGTTTCCTTTAATACCAACCTTGCCGCGCGACGGATACTACTCCTGTAAAAATGAAGAACTTAGAAAAGCTTTAAACGGGGTGGTCTTTGCGGTATCGAGCAGTGAAAATCGAATAGAGCTGACTGGCGTCTTATTCTCTTTTAATAAAAACAAATTAAGCCTGGCCGCTACCGACAGTTATCGTTTGGCCGAAAAAGAGGTGGCGATAAAAGCGGAGGGCATAGAAGGGGAGCAAAAAATAATAGTTCCCGCAAAAACAGTTCAGGAGTTATTAAGGGTTTTAAATAACATTGAGGGCGGCGAGCTCGACGGCGACCAAGAGATAAAAATTTATGTCGCGGAAAACCAAATTCTATTTACGGTTGATTCGGTAGAATTAATCTCCCGGCTAATTAATGGCCATTATCCGGACTATAAACAAATTATACCGGCCAAGAGCCAAACCGACGTTTTAGTAGAGAGGGCAGAGTTGGTTCGGGCCGTTAAAGCAGCCGCGCTATTTTCTAAAACCGGGATAAATGATATTACCCTCCTGTTCTTTAAAGAAAAAATAGTGGTCTCGGCGTTCTCGGGGACAAGCGGTGAAAGCCAGATCGAACTTGCGGCCAGCGTAACGGGTGGCGACAATGAGGTCACGATTAATTATCGTTATTTACTTGATGGACTAAATAATATTGAGGGCGCAATGGTGCGCCTCGGGATTGTTAACAATACTACGCCGTGTGTTTTGCGTCCCGAAAAAGAAGATAATTATCTATATATCGTTATGCCTATACGGCAATAAAGAAATAAAGAAATAAAGAAATAAAGAAATAAAAAAACCACCCAGGGGGTGGTTTTTTGATAGAGAAATAATAATTTATTTAATCGTGACCCCAACGACATTACTTGGGATAATATCACCATTCCAATCGTGGAGCTCTCCATAAACCGAATATGAGCCCGTGCTTGTTACTTTAGTCCAAGGCAAAGTGAGGGAGTTGCTAAACGGCGGGCGCGCACTGCCGATAGCACTTAACTTACCGGCCGCGTCCTTGGCGATCAGACTAACACTGGCCACACTTTCCGGGTGAGACAAGTTAAAGGTTATGGGGAGGGGGAAATCAATTGAGTTGAGCGCGAGCCCGGAGTTGGGCGAGATAAGAGCGATACTGTTATTTGTGGCGGCCACGGGGTTATTGTTAATTAAAAGATTAAAGTTAATAGTCGCATCGGTGCAATTTTCAATATCATCACAAACATGGACGCGTAATGATTGGTAACCGTTAGTCAAAAAAGAAATTGGCGCACTAACATTATTAGTGGCCCCGGTTTGTGTTTGCCAAAGATTGTTGTTAATAAAATAATCAACATGACCGATTCCACGTGGCGCTGTCGCTTCGATTTTGACGTTTAAGAAGTTATCACTAATCGTTTGGTTATTGGTAGGAGAAACGATGTTAACACTTGGTTTATTCTCTGGTTTGTGGGTGGCGTCGTAATTAGTGGGGAGAGTAAGAGCGGTGGAACTGGAATTTTTTAGTGACCACGCTTGGACGGCGCTTTCCCAGAGATTAAATTGGGGGTCTTTACTTGGGTCGGATGGGATGGGACCGCGAGGATTGTCTTTATCAACATAATAGAGGATGCTGTGGTTTATGGTGGCGCTTTCCGTTACGATGAATTCGGGCGGTGTGGAGCTGGTAGCGAGGAGACCCGAACTCTGATCGATATTTACGGTTTGCGTCGGAACCTGGCCGTCTAGAATCGCTTTGCCGGTCGTGTAGTCATCGGGTGCCTTAAAGTTTTCAACTGGCGTGTCGCCTAAAACAGCTGCCATGTAGTCATGCCAAATTGGAGCGGCCACAACACTGCCGTCAGCGGCACCCTTCATGGCCGCGTTATCACTATTGCCCACCCAAACACCAGTAACGAGCGATGGCGTATAACCAATCGTCCATGCATCATGATAGTCATTTGTTGTACCTGTTTTTGCGCCGACGGGGCGGCTACCAAGATTTAAATTATTTTTTGCCCCAAAAATATAGGTGCGGGCGGCATTGTCACTAAGCACGCTATTTATCATGCGCGCGACTTGTGAATCAAGCGCCTTCGTTTCGGCAGGCTTATATTCTTCAAGGACGTTGCCATTTTTATCTTCAACTTTAAGAATGCTGACAACAGGGCTGACAATACCATCACGCGCGAAAGCACTATAAGCATTAGTGTGTTCAAGAAGTTCAACCTCGCCTCCGCCCAGAACCAGGGATAAACCAAAACGACTGCGCGGGAAGAGGGTAGTGTAGCCTAGACTTTCGGCGAGATCGATTACATTATTTATGCCGGCTAAGTAAATTGCTTTAACCGCCGGAACGTTTAGAGAACCGGCGAGTGCTTGGCGAATTGTTACCGGTCCGCGCTCTTTAAGATCATAATCATGCGGAGTATAAGGGTTAGCCGGGTCGGTTGAAAAATTTGTCACAACGTCATAAAGAATTGTGTTCGGCGTATAGCCTTTTTCAAATAGGGCGGCATAAACGATTGGCTTCATTGATGAACCCGGCTGTCGTGGACGAGTGGCGACGTTAACTTGGCCGTCGATAGAGTCATCGAAATAATCACGCGAACCGACCATGGCTAAAATCTGGCCGGTTTTAGGATCGATGGAAACAAGGGCGGCATTATTCGCGCCATATTTCGTCGGATAGTCTTTGGTTTTTTCAGTAATAATTTGTTCGGCGATTTTTTGTTTATATAAATCAAGCGTTGTGTAAATTTTCAAACCCTCTTGTTCAACCATTTTTTCGCCATATTTTTCGGCCAGCATTTCTTTGATATACATGACGAAGTGCGGTGCAGTAATGTTGTTGTCGCGTGGTTTAAAAACAATTTCTTGTTTTTTGGCATTATCCCTTTCTTCGGCAGAGATATAGCCTTGCTCCGCCATTAAGTCGAGAACGTAATCTTTTCGGCTAAGGAGAATGTCTTTATTGTCGCCGTAAGGAGAATAACGGCTGGGCGACTGGGGGAGAGCCGCTAAAATAGCGGCTTCCGGCAAGGAAACGTCGCGCACGCTTTTACCAAAATATTTTTCGCTGGCCGCTTCAACGCCGTAGGCATTGGAGCCGTAGGGGATTTCATTCAGATACATCTGTAAAATATCGTCCTTGGAAAACTTTTTTTCTAATTGGTAGGCTAAAATTAATTCTTTAATTTTTCGCGTGAAGGTTTTTTCGTTGGACAAAACAGCATTTTTAATAAATTGCTGGGTGAGAGTTGAACCGCCGGCACTACGGCGATAAATAACATTAGTTACCGCTGTGCGGGCCATAGCCCAGATACTAAAAGCACCATGCTTGTAAAAATTTTTATCCTCGATAGAGACCGTGGCTTCTTTTACGTAATTAGGGATATCTTTTAGGGGGACAAGGGTGCGTCTTTCATCGCCACTGATTTCATAAAGAACATTTTCGCCCGTGCGATCATAAATTTTTGTGCTTTGGGCAATCTGGCGGTTAATTAATTGGTTTGGGTTAGGCAGATCGCGTGAAAGCCAGGCGACGGTGGCCAGGCCGACAATAATAAAGATACCCAGAAGCGTCAGGGCGCTGAGGAATAATTTCTTTTTTAGGCTTTTTTTGTTTATTTTTCGTGAATTACCGTGCTTAACATCCCCTCTCCAGGAGTCGTTTTGATGGCTACGTAGTTGTGGTATTGGCATAATTATGTTATTAATATAAACCTATTATAGCAGAAAAGGCAGCTTTATAGAAACCCAATAAAAAAAGGACAAAAAAGAAAAATATACCTTTAATAAGATTTGTTTTATAATGAGAACATATGAATATCATTAATAGTTTGAATAATCAAAAAATAAAAGACTTGGTACGGCTGAAAAAGGCCGGCGAGCGACGGGAGGCTCAGATGCTTATTATTGATGGGGCGCGCGAAATTGAAAAAGCGAAAAAAAGTGCTTATGAAATAAGAGAACTTTTTTATTGTCCGGCATTAATCAAAAAAGAAGAAAAGAATTTTTTTGGGGTAGAAAGCGAAAAAATAACCGAAGTAAGCGAGCCGGTTTTTCGTAAGATTTGCTATAAAGAAAACCCGGACGGATTTTTTGCGGTGGTAGCTATTAAAAAAATTAGTCTTAAGGATATTAAATTAAGCAAAAACCCATTAGTAGTTATTCTTGAGGCCGTAGAAAAGCCGGGCAACCTCGGAGCCATAATTAGAACCGCCTATGCGGCCGGAGTAGAGGCAATTATTATTAATGATAATCAGACCGATATTTATAACCCGAACGTAATTCGGGCGAGTGAAGGTTTTGTTTTTAATGTACCAATTATTATTGCCTCGGTAGTAGAAACGCAAAGCTGGCTCAAAAAAGAAAAGATAATAAGTTTGGCGGCTGCAACTGGTGGTAAAAAAAGTTATACAGAAGAAAAGATGAATATGTCACTGGCAATTATCCTGGGATCGGAGGCTTATGGGTTGAGTGATAAATGGCTGACAAAGGCGGATAAATTAATTAAGATCCCGATGGTCAAAGGTATTGATTCCTTGAATGTTTCCGTGTCGGCGGCCATTCTTATCTATGAGGCGCATAGACAAAGGGAAAAATAAGGGAAATATTGAGTTTTTTAGGTTTGACAATACTTCGTATTTCTATTAATATAAGACAAGAATTAAAGGAAAAATGTTCTGCGCCCGTAGTTCAGCGGATAGAACGGGAGCCTTCTAAGCTCTAGACGAGGGTTCGACTCCCCCCGGGCGTACGTTTCTGAGAAACAATTTATGGTGCCTATGGTTTAATGGTAGAACGGCGGGTTGTGGTCCCGCTAGCGAGAGTCCGATTCTCTCTAGGCACCCACATAAAAATAACTCTAATATTAGGGTTATTTTTATTTTGCCCCCCAAAGGGATGACGAGCTAATTGACAAAAAGTTATATATATGATATAATATTTTGTTACAATGTTCTTTTGAGGGTGATAATTAGATTAACTATCGAGTCAACTATTTATATTATAGTGGACTCGATAGTTAATCTAATTGTTTACTTAATAAATATATAAATGGAAACATTGCTTTGGATTGCAATAATCGTTATTTGGACAGGTTTTTCGATTTTGATTATAACAAAATTTGAAGGACACTCCATTAAAAAATTGGAATGCAAGCTAAAAGTTTATGAGCGCGCCTTACTGTTTTTTTTGTGGCCGCTTTCGATATTTTTAGTTATTTTCCATGGACCACTAGAGGGCCCAGAAGATTGGTAAATAGCCAACCATTCGCTGCATCAAAATAGGTGCAGCTTTTTTATTTTATTAAATACTCCATCAAAAAAGTTTTCCATTTTCTCGAATGCCCGCCCATAAGGGTGCCCATAGGCTCGTTGACAAAAGATAAACAAAATGATTAAATTAAGTATTCTTTAAAAATGTAAATATTTCAAAAATCGATTGATAATGGAAAAGAGCAAAAAGTTTTTATTAGAAATTCTGGAGAATTGTTATCCAGAGGAAAATCTTTATGCTAAAGACATGAAGATCTGCAGTGGAAGCAGAATAGTTGTTTCTTTTTTCTTTCCAATGTATGTTAGGGCAAAAAGAAGCATATCTTATACTTCGGTGAATCAAATTGTACCTGCTGTATTAGAAGGGCTATATCTTGCAGCTGGCAATTATGCAAAAAATGAAAAAAATAAATTGATTCAATTTTATTACGAAGATCTTCCAGATAAGATGTGGTCTGCTATTTTCAGAGAATTTGATCACTTTGTTTTTTCACAAAAAATACCAAGCGAGACTCTCACGGAAATAACTTTTGAGGTGAAAGATGTCAAAGAGGTCAAAAACTTTTTTGTGTTTCATTTCAAATTTTTAGGACCAGTAAGAGGGTCGGCAAAATGTCTTATTCCAAAATGGTAAAAAAACAGAGAGAAGGTGGGGGCAAATTAGCCCCCTTTTTATTTAAGATATAAGGGGTGGGATGCTTATTGACACATTGGGTAATCAGAGTTAATATAATTCATTACATTGATAATTGAATACAAAATAAATATAAATTAATCGTAAGAACACCATGGAAACAGATGGAAGAATTTTAGAAACCGTTGATTGGATTAATCGTTTAGTGGCTAAACAATGGCCAATTGAAAAAATATGCATTACTGGTCGCAGCCGGGTTGAAGTGATTTCAATTATAGAGGCGGTTTTTCCCAAGTCTATTTACATTAACTCATCGCAAGCTGAAATAAGCTGGTCCTTAGACGGGAAAATACTTGTAGCTACGCCCGCAGACAGAGATGATTGGAATATGTCCTGGAAGGAGGACTAAATGTTTTTAAAAAGCACAACAGCTCTTTCGTAAGATTGAGCTTTTTTATTTAACAATGATTGCGTGGTATAATGTGTATATGAATAACATAAACGATTATAAAATAAGAAAAACAAAACCGGGCGATGTCTTGGCTTTGCATGATATTTATTTAAAGACTTGGCTGGACACATATCCGAACAAGGAGTTTAATATCACGACCGAGGACATTATCTTTAAATATGAAAGCCGGCTAAAGCCGGAGATAATTAAAGAAAGAGAAAATAAAATAGCCCAAATCGGAGAAAATGAATTAATGTTGGTTGTTGAAAAAGACTCTAAGCTTGTTGGTCTATGCAATACGATCAAAAAAGAAAACAATAATGAAATTCAAGCCATTTATATATTGCCCGAATACCAGAGACTGGGTTTAGGGGCGGCGCTTTGGAAAGAAGCGCAGAAAATATTTAATCCTGAAAAAGAAACGGTCGTTCATGTTGCGTCGTATAACGAGAAGGCCATAAATTTCTATAAAAAATTAGGTTTTCAGAGTACGGGGAAGATTACGTTTTCGGAGTTTTCTAAAATGAGAAATGGTGCCGCAATCCCGGAGTTGGAAATGATTATTAAAAAACAACCAGGGTGAGTGGTTGTTTTGTATAAGTTCGACGCAAGAACTATTCAGCCAGTTTAAGTGAGGGCTGATTTTTTTTTGAGACGCCGACTAACTCAGTCATTTTTTTAATGGCCAATGACGCCAGTGGGTTAGAATCATCTTTGGGTTCGACGTTTTTCTGCTTATCGATCGCTAAATCATAGACGCTTTTCCATTCCTTAAGTGGAAGAGACAAACAGTCGATTTTTCCCAACATCATTTTATACTCATCGGAATCCGGAGCGGTATTTTCACACACGAGAAGATATTCGTCTAATGAAGCGGCGAGTAAGGCAATCTGTTTTTTTGCCATTTCACAATCTTGAATAAGGTGAGATTCATCATTTAAGATAAATAACCAATGCTGAAACGTCGTCGCCGAATCGAGAATTTTAGAAAACAGCATTTCCCGTACACAGAAATCTCTAAAACCAGATTTTAATTTTATCCAGCCAGAGCAGGGGACGCGATAGCAAGCAATTTGTTTATTAACAATAGCCATCAACTCGTTATCTCCCTGAGACGTCCCATAGAGAGCGCAGAGCCGATCAATTGTGTAGAAGCATTGGGCAATCTTTATGAGCAACAATTCTCTTAGCAATTTTGGAGATTTTTTATCGACGTAAATTTCAAGCCACTTAGCTGAATTCGGCGGTGCATTTAAAAGCTCCTCTTTTGCGGTCGCTAATATACTCGGGTCTCGGTGCTCGAGTTTTGCCTGGTCGCTAATGACAGTTATCCAGAAGGCGGGCGTTGGCGATGTGGCTTTTAGCTTCTTTAAGTAAGCGGCCTTTTTTTCTCCGCTTCTTAAAACGCGATAAAGAGCATAATAATCTTCTGTTGAAACTGCGAGCCCTTCTAATTTTTTTAAAGACGCTCTCAGGATTGAGTAAAAATTATGTTCTCTTGCCAAGTTAGCAAGAAATACCCAATTGCTAAAAGTTGAAGCAGTCGCTTTCATTTTAAGAAGCAACTTATTAATGTCGGACCGGAATACGCTATTATTTGCTGGGAACAACAGATGAAGGAGCACCACGCCCAGCTCATTAGAGAAATTGTCAAAAGTAAGGGCCGTTAATTGCCTTTTTTTCATGACCAACGGATACAACTCTGAATAGATAGAGCTGTAATTTTTAAGAGCATTGCCTTTGTCTTGCCACTCATCGTAGGTCATCTCAAGTTTATCAATCGCGGCAACTCCTTTTCCAACCAAAGGACTTTTCTCTTTTGCCTCAGTCATAATAAACATCCACTCATCGTAGGTCACGGCGAAGGCACTCATTCTTTCAAGCAGATCTTCAAATGGCTCATGCTTTGCGCTCAAAACAGCGACGACCTTTTTCCCACTTGCAAAATCGCTAACGGCTGCTTTTGCCTTCTCAAGACATAAGTCGCTTAAAGATCTCCAGTTAGCCCAAACGCTAATCTGTAGCCATCCATCGCAGGATAGAGTGAAGCTTTCAATGCGAGACAAAATAATCGGGCTCAGAAAGCTCTGATCAGGTTCATTATTGTAGTATGAAATCCAGGTATTAATTGGGCAGTCCGCGCTTTTCAAACGCTCGCTTAATAGTTTTATTAGCCGTTCGTTATCAAAGACGTGCGGGGCAATAAGAAAGACTTGTTCTGGCGATAAATCAGCGAAATAATAATCCGCTAATTTTTTTTCGAAGAGAACGACGGCTAAGCCAAAACCGACTTGGTCGATAAGTTTGGTAAATTCGGGGTTAGTTTTCATGGTTTCTATGGTTTTTGTTGTTGTTTTTAAATAACTGATTAATGAGCAATCTTAACATAAAACGAGGATTTGGCAAGAGTGGGCGGCTTATGCAATAATTGTTGTGCTCTTTTTTATTATGGTATAATAAGATGACTTAAATAATAAAAAGATGATAATAAAAAAAGATTATTCTGTCGCTTATATTAGCATGGAAATTGCTCTCGAAAATAATATTAAAACCTATGCCGGCGGCTTGGGGGTTTTGGCCGGAGATTTATTAAAATCAGCCGCCAGCCAAAAATTTCCCGTAGTCGGCATCACTCTATTAAATAAAGAAGGTTATTTCAAGCAAAAAATAGATGCCCACGGAAATCAGACTGAAATGGCGGACACGGATTTTAATTTTAATTTACTAACAAAGCTCGACACAGTAATTAATTTAAATATCGGGTCCGAAGAACTTAAAGTTGGTGTTTGGGAATATTTAATTAGCGGCGAAGACGGGTATGTCGGTCCGGTTTATTTTTTAGACGCTGATTTACCGGAAAACAAGACGGACTTTAGAAATTTAACAAGCCGGTTATATGGCGGCGATTTAGAAAATCGTTTGCGCCAAGAAATTATTCTCGGTCGCGGCGGAATAAAAATATTGCACGCCCTGGGCTATGAAAATATCGAAAAATATCATATTAACGAAGGGCATGGCGCCTTGGCGACAGTAGAATTATTTTTGCAGAGATATGAAAAAACCGAGAAGGCAAAAATTGAGGCGGTAAAAAAGCTTTGTGTTTTTACAACGCATACGCCGCTTAAAACAGTTTATGATGATTTTCCCTTGGACCTAATTTTGCAAAATCAAAAAGATTTCCCAGTAGGGCTTAAAGGATTAATTAAGAATAGGGAATTAAACACGCTTGATTTAGGAATGTATTTCAGTGGTTTTATTAATGGTGTTTCGAAGCGGCACCAGGAGTTGTTAAAAAATACTTTTCCTAACCAGAAAATTGAAGCCATAACCAACGGCGTAAATTCGGTTTTTTGGACTGGGCCGGAATTTAGAAAATTATTTGATGATAATTTGTCCGGGTGGCGGGAAAACAATGGTTTACTTAAGCAAGCGGAGAAAATACCAGATGAAGAGATTTGGGCGGCTCACCAAAAAGCGAAACAAAGATTATTGGATTATGTAAAAGAAAAAACACAAATCGAATGGGCGCCCGAAGTTTTTACCCTTGGCTATGCGCGCCGGTTTACGAAATACAAACAACCCCTTTTATTATTTACAGACATAGAAAGGTTATTGGAGGTGCTTGAAAAAGGCAGGGAAATGCAAATTGTATTAGCCGGCAAGGCACATCGCCGCGACACGAGCGGCCAAGAAGCGATTAAAAAAATTTTTGCACTCAAAGCTAAATATCCTCAACTAAATATTGTCTTTTTAGAGAATTACGATTTAAACCTGGCTAAATTGCTGGTGAGTGCGGTTGATTTGTGGCTTAATACGCCTGAACCGCCGCTTGAAGCTTGCGGAACAAGTGGCATGAAAGCATCTCATAATGGAGTTCCTCAATTTAGTACACTCGACGGCTGGTGGCCGGAGGGATACGTAAAAAATAAGACCGGCTGGGCGATTAATGATTCAGATGATTTATATGAAACCCTAAAGAAAGAAATTTTGCCTTTATATTATGAGGCCCCAGATAAATGGCAAGCATTAATGAAAAACGTTATTAGTATAAACGCTTCTTATTTTAATTCCGACCGCGCTTGGGATGAATATGTGTCGCGGGCCTATAAGCAATAAAAAACAAATAAGGTAAATAAAAAAAGTCATGTGTTGAGCATGACTTTGTGGTTTGCGTTATTAGTCTTGGAGCGCTTGTGGTATTGTTACCACAAAAATTGTTTCACTGTTTCCTGATGAAAAAGAAATGTCTCCGCCATGAGCGTTCGCGATAAGCTTCGCACTGTATAGGCCCAGTCCGTTGCCTTTCGGTTTTCCGAAAGTAGCATACTTTTGGAAAAGTTTGGGTTGAACTTCGGAGGATATTTCGCCGAAATTGTGAACGCTGAACGAGATAATTTTATCATCGCAAGAAATTCGGAGAAGAACTTCTTTGCTACCTTCGGTTGATGCCTCAATAGCATTGGTAATTAAATTAACTACTACAGACAAAAATAGCGACTCTTCAACGTTTATCTCAAGCGAATGATTATTAATAATCATTTTTTTGTGATCAAAAATAATTTTTAATCTGATGCCAGCGGAACCGTTTAAATATGAAAACTGATTACGAATGCGTTCGGTTAAGTTTAAGACACTAACCGGAAGCTTTTCAAATTGGCGATCCCCGCGTTCAAGGCGCGCTAAGAGTAAAGTTGAATTAATCATGTTGACCATGTGACCCGCGTCTTCGTGGATGATTTCCATGAACTTTTTCAGGTCGGTTGGCGACAAGTTTTCGAAATTTTCGGGATCGGAAAAACTGAAGATTGATGCCAGTGGAGAACGCAAATCGTGGAACATAATACTATTCACGTCTTTTAAAATTTTTTCCGTTTTTTTTCTCTCGGTGATGTCTCTTACGATGATACAGAAAAAGTTTTCTTGTTCATAAAATGAATAAAAACTATATTCGACATAGATCAGGGAGCCGTCGGTGCGCAAGAAGCTTGTTTCTGTCCAGGTGTTTGGTGTTCCATCATTTGAAAGCCCCCCTGCTTTGAATAGCCAGGAAGATACGGTGTCATTTTTAGGCTCTTTGTTAAGAGCTAATTGACGCTGCAGATTCCAGATTTTTTGAGATTTGGCTTCGTTTTCTTTAATTTGGCTCAGTCTCTCCAGGGCGGGATTCCAAAATAGGACTACTCCAGATTCATTAATTACCGCAACTCCGTCGATAGAATTGCGTAGGCAGGCAAAAAGGTGTTCCATTGTTAGTGTTTTGAGTTATGTTGTTAAGGAATTTAATAGCCTACTAAAGATAACATATTTAATAAACATTGTCAATACTTTGTTGATATAAGCCACATTTCGCTAATACTGGTAAATTTGCTATACTGAAAATGGGAAAATTAATTCAATAATAGCTAAACAAAGTGCTTAAATTTTTACATCACGATTTTATCAAGAATGAGTTCAATTTTTGGCGTTATTTAATTAATTTTTGGTCGGTAGTTTTTTTTACTGTTATAATTTTAGACTTTTTTGCCAGTAATGCTTATGAGGATTTGCTGAATATTCTGACGGCCATTTATATCAGTACTCTGGCGATTTATGTCAGTAATAAAGAGTTTGCGCGCTGGTATGACAAACATGAAAGCAAACATCCGGGAGAAATTTTCGTGGTTGTGTGGTCGGCCTTAGTTTTCTTTTTATTTTTTCTGGATTTTATTTATCAGGGCGCCTATCAAATGCCCAATTCAATTATTTCTTCCTACATCGCCGTTTTGACTCTGCTTGCGGTAACGAGAAAATCGAAGCAGATGTATAAAGTAAAAAGAGCGCACAAAAAAAGATAGTTTTATTTACGGCCGAAACGTAGTATAATATTAAATACCAATAAATAAAAATAAATTTATGCCAAAAAAACAAACAAAAAAAGAAGAGTCAACGAAAGAACAGTTTAAGGTTTATGGACATGAATTGGTTAAAAAAATAAAAGAACTGATAAAGGAAGGAAATATCCGCCGCATAATTATTAAGAATGAAAAAGGAAAAGCGATGATGGAAATCCCGGTAACTTTTGCAGTCGTTGGAGCTTTTTTCGCTCCAGTATTAGCGGCCGTCGGGGCGCTCGCCGCTCTAATGACAAAGTGCACGATTGAAGTAGAAAGAAAATAAAACTCAAATATTTAAAAACAAAAAAGACCCGGTAATTATCGGGTCTTTTTTAAAAAGATTATTAAAACTTATTTTATGAGCTCAAGAATTTCGTCTCGCTTTTGGGCCATTAATTCCGCGCTGGTCGCTTCAAGATTCAAGCGGATTTTTGCTTCGGTATTTGAACCGCGGACATTGAACCAAAAATCGGGATAAGTTATAGAAACGCCGTCGAGTTTTTCGATCTTAGCGTCGGCATATTTTTTCTCAATCGCGGCAAAGACAGCGTCTTTATTTTTAACGACGCGATTAATTTCGCCGGAAAGAAAATATTTATTGTAGGGCAGGAGCTGCTGGGAAATTGGTAAATCGCTTTGGGAAAAAAATGTTAATAATCGGAGAATCATCAGGCTCGGAAATTCGAAGCAACCGACAGGGCTGTTAAAATAAAAGTGGCCTGAAGACTCGCCGGCGAAATAAATATCTTCTTTAAGCATTTGCTCTTTAATTAAAGAATGCCCGACGCGAGTAATAACCGGAATGCCACCAGCCGCGCTAATCATATCAGGCGTTATTTTTCCCGGACGAACATCGTAACCGATTTTTGCACCCGGCTTATCGGCTAAAAATGATTGGGCTAAGAGTCCGCGAATCAGCGCCGGGCTAATCGTTTGCCCCTTTTCATCGATAAAGAATATGCGATCACCGTCGCCATCGGTAGAAATCCCTAAATCAGCTTTCTGCGTAAACATTTCTTTTTTTAGCTCTTCCAGGTTTTCCTCTTTTAGGGGGTCTGCCTCGTGCGCCGGAAACGTGCCGTCGAGTTTAAAATTTAGGGGAGTATTTGAACCGGGGAGAATACTTAAAATGCCAGTTAAATAGGTGGCCCCCATGCCGCTGGCGGCATCGGCGACTATTTTAAAGCTTTTTATTTTTTTCAGATCAACCAGGCTCCAAGTATATTTAAGCTCATCTTCAAGTGCGGCGGGATTAGCTAAAACGGTCCCCGGCACGGCGGCCGGAATAAAATGGTTTAGAATTATCTGTTCGCGAATAAAATCTATGCCAGTATCACCGCTAATCGGGACTCCTCTGGCGCGGACCAATTTAAAACCGTTCCATTCTTTAGGGTTATGCGAAGCCGAAATCATAATGCCGCCGTCATAATTATATTTGGCAACCGCAAAATAAAAAGTTGGCGTCGAAACCAGGCCAAGATCGACTGCGTCGACGCCGGCGAGAATCAAACCACGAATTAAATTGTCTTTTAGAGCCGGAGAGGAAATGCGCATGTCTGCGCCGACGGCTATTTGCATTTTTCGGTCGGAAAAGTCCGGATCTTTTTTACGCAGTTCAACAAAAGCTTGGCCTAATAAATAAGCGAGCTCATTGTCAAAGTCGGTGCCGTAAATTCCGCGGATGTCGTAAGCTTTAAAGATGTCTGAGTTGATGGGAAGCATATAAATACAGGCCGCCTAAGCCAAGCCAGATCGCAATTAAACCGATGATCCAACCGACAAAGGGAATGGCAAATAATAACCAAGTAATAATAACGCCCAAGATTAAAGACCAAATTAATTTTGGATTATGATTTTTTGTGAGAGTTTGCAATATTGTTTGACCCACAAAAATAGCGGTAAAAATTTTAGCGAGATAAATCGCAACTAACCATAAGGCCATTAAGATAAGGGCCAGAGGAATACCAATAAAAGTAAAAGCTAAGAAGAGGGCAATTGGCGGAACAATGAACATAATAATTAAGCCCGGTAAAAAAGTGCGCCAATGCTTTTCATCGATTTTGGCAATAATTTTTGGAGTAATTTTTTTGCCAAGAAAAATCAGAATCAAACCGACAGCCAGCGCGGCAAAGATAGTATAAAGTTTAACGCCCGCCCAAGCAGCCAACCAATTATGAGCTTTAGTTTCGGGAACGGTTTGATGGATAACACCGCTTACACTCGCGCTTCCGGCGACTTGAGCCGGGTTTTTTGCCGTATAATTTACATTGCCATTAATAGTAGTATCGGGAGAAATGATTAAGCCTTCGCTTTTACTGTCTTCTGAAATTTTAATGTTAACATCTTTCCCGATTTTTCCGGCGATTAGAGCCCGGCCGGCATTACCCGATAAAGTGCCGGCGATATTGCCCCGGCTTTCTATGGTCGCTCCGGCCACATAAGCGTCCCAGCCGATGTCACTACTCGTGCCGAGTAAAATATTAGAACCAAAGGCGTTAACGTTGCGCGCCACGGAACCGTTTAAATCAATCGAAGAACCGGCGACGCGGATGTTCCCGCCCACCTCACCGTTAACATTAATTGTTTGAGCGGCGGCGATAATATCGCCTTCAACTCGTCCGTTTACGTTAATTGTTTCGGCCGCCGCGATTAAATCTCCGCTAATATTACCATCAATTGTGATGGTGTTGCCGGCGGCATAAAAATTGCCACTCACGATTTGATCCTTGGCAATATAGATTGAATTGCCGGTTTTAGTATCAAAGGCATGAGCCGCTCCCAAAGGAAGGAGGATTAAGGCTAAAAATAAAAGAATTTTAGTAATTTTGCCCTTCATAGAAATATTGTTAAATTATAAAAAATGGTATATTGTTATATGCATCTAATCTAAGTATAACAGGAAAGATATGACGGAAGCAATAAAAGACTTATTACATAATTACGCTAAACAAATTAAAAATCGTGAAGATTTGGAGGGGGTTAAGCGCATGATTTGTAAAAAATATACAATCGCCTCAATTTTAAATTCAGATATTTTGAAAGAATATCGCCTTTTACTCAAGGCCGGAAAAATTAAAACGATAGAATCATTAGAAAAAACCTTACGCAAGCGCTCGGTGCGGACGATGTCGGGAATTGCGCCGGTGGCGGTTTTAACGAAATCTTATCCGTGCCCGGGGAACTGCGCCTATTGTCCGCATGAAACCGATGTCCCGGCGAGCTACTTATCTAATGAACCGGCGGTGATGCGCGCAATTCGCTGCGGCTATGATCCTTATGTTCAAGTTATTAGCCGTCTCAAAGCTTTGGTCAATAACGGACACCAACCGACCAAGATCGAATTAATTGTTATTGGCGGGACTTGGAGCTATCTGCCCACTAAATATAAGTATTGGTATATTTTAAATTGTTTCAAAGCGGCTAATGATTTTCAGAAAAAAACGATTAATCTCAAGGCAGGCTATAAAAAGAATCTTAGTTTGGCGGAAACAAAAAAACTATTGAAATTAGAACAGACAAAAAACGAAAAAGCAAAATATAATTTAATTGGCGTGACTCTGGAAACGCGACCGGACTATATTAATATTAAAGAGTTAGAAGAGATGCGTGATTTAGGTTGTACGCGCGTTGAAATTGGCGTCCAAGTAATTGACGATAAAATACTGGCGCTTAATAAGAGGGGCCATGGCGTAAAGGAAATCGCCGAGGCAACAAAAATTTTAAAACAATATGGTTTTAAAGTAACCTATCATTTAATGCCGGCTCTTCCCGGAGCCACACCAAAAAAAGACTTAGAATTATTTAAGCAATTATTTAGCGACGAGAGGTTCCAGCCCGATCAGATTAAATTCTATCCGACCGTCGTTACTAAAGGCAGCTTATTATATAAATGGTATTTGGCGGGAAAATATAAACCATATAGTGATAAAGTTTTACAGGAATTAATCGTTGAATGCAAAGAGGCGGTTCCGACTTATGTCAGAATTATTCGCCTGATTCGCGATATCCCGGGAGAGTCGATTGTCGCCGGTAATAAAATTACTAATTTGCGCCAGGTTATGAAAGATCGGGGCGTGAAATGTAATTGTATTCGCTGTCGCGAAGCCAAAGATCAACCGGTAAAGAATTTTGACTTAAATATTTTAGAATATCCGTCTTCAGGCGGCACAGAATACTTTATTAGTGCCGATAGCAAAGACGGAAAAACTTTATTTGGTTTTTGTCGTTTAAGAATTGATAAAAATAGTCCGGTGGCGCCAGCGATAATTCGTGAACTTCATGTTTACGGCGAACTCGTGATGATGGGTGAAAAGAAAATGGTTCAACATAGCGGTCTGGGCACAAAACTTTTGCAGTCAGCCGAAAGATTGGTCGCAGCTGCGGAAATAAATAAACTAGCGATTATTTCCGGCGTTGGCGTTAGAGGTTATTATAAGAAGTTCGGCTATAAACTGCAGGGAACGTATATGGTTAAGAGAATTCAAGGACCCCTAAAATAGGCTCATTAATTTAGTGGGCTGTGGATATTTTATTTGTTTTTTTTAAATAAATATGCTACCTTGTCATTATGCTTATGACCAAAAATATTACAACCTGGTCTGGATTCGCCTCCGTTAAATCCTGTATTTAACCGGGAAGGCTTTTTATTTTATATTTAAGACGCCCTTCCGGGGTGTTTTTTTTATTTAATAATCTAAGACTATGGTTAATGAAAAAATTAATTTAAAAATAATAATCGCGCTCGTTCTTTACCTTATTTCGTTACTCGCTGCCAATACCCTCGGGCTCAAAATAATGCCATTTATTTTTGGGACGCATTTATCGGTGGCCGTCTTCTTTTTCCCTTTTGTCTTTTTAACAACTGATGTTATTGGTCAAGTATATGGCAAGCAAATGGCGCGAAGCTTTGTTTTAGCGGGATTCATTAGTATTTGTTTATTCATGATTTATTCACTCCTGTCCCTCGCTTTGCCCTGGGCAGAGAGCGGTTTAAAATTCAAAGATAGTTTTAATACGATCTTTGGTATTTCGCTGCGCATGTCGCTCGCCTCACTCATGGCTTATATAATTGCGGAGTATCAGGACGTCGCCGCCTTCTTCTTTTTCAAAAAGAAATTAAAAGATAAGGCCTTTTGGCTCCAATCAAATCTATCCAACCTCTGGTCGCAGCTACTCGACACGACGGTATTTATGATAATTGCTTTTGCCGGAGTCTATTCGCTAAGAACGATGCTACTTATTGGTGCTCCTTGGTTTGTCTATAAAGTTATTATGGGATTTTTATATACCCCTTTATCTTATTTAGGTATTTATCTTTTAAAATATGAAAATAAAAGCAATTAAAACAAGAATATTTAAACCAAGAGAAAATCTCTTAATATTTATTGAAAAATATCTGCATAGTATTTCGGAAAGAAGTGTTTTGGTCGTGACATCTAAAATTGTCGCTCTGGCCGAAGGAAGGTTAGTTAAATATATTGACGAGAAAAGCAAAGAAAAAATAATTAAGGATGAATGTGAATTTTCTCTGAACACAAAATATGTTTTATTAACTATTAAAGATGGTGTTGTGATGGCTAACGCCGGAGTCGACGAAAGTAATGCTGACGGTAATATCATTCTTTTGCCGGCAGATAGTTTTAAAGCCGCTGAGAAAATAAGAAAATATTTTTGTAGTAAATATAAACTAAAAGAATTGGGCGTAATAATAACCGATAGCCGCTGCCTGCCACTGCGGGCCGGAATAACTGGAGTCGCTTTGGGTTATGCCGGTTTCGAGGGGCTTAAAAGCTATAAGAAAACTTTGGATATATTTGGCCGCCCTTTTAAGTATTCTCGGGTTGATGTCGCCGATAGTTTAGCGACAGCCGCGGTTCTCTGTATGGGGGAGGGCGACGAAAGAATGCCCCTCGCCTTAATTAAAGAGGCGCCAATAAAATTTTGTGAAAAAATTGATAAAAAAGAGTTAAAAATAGACATCAAAGAAGATATGTATGGGCCTTTATTTAGGCGGATAAAATAAAAAAAGCCTTTTGACAAAGAGGCTCCTTTAAATTAAGATTAATAATATGAAATACGACCACTTAAAACAACAAGACCCTGCCGTTTGGGAGATAATTGAGAAGGAAGAAAAGCGGCAAAATGAAGAAATCGAGCTAATTGCCTCGGAAAATTATGTTAGTCCGGCAGTTCTCGAAGCCATGGCCACGGTTTTAACCAATAAATATAGTGAAGGCTATAGTGGCAAGCGCTATTATGGTGGTAATTATAATATTGATGCCATTGAAACCTTGGCGATTGATCGGGTTAAGCAATTATTTGACGCGGAGCATGTTAATGTTCAGCCCTTATCCGGCTCACCAGCTAACGCCGCGGTCTATATGGCCTTCTTGAATCCGGGCGATAAGGTCCTGGGTCTAAAACTCGACCACGGCGGTCATTTATCACATGGGCACAGTGTTAATTTTTCCGGACGTTTATATAATTTTGTCCAATACGGCGTTGACGCACAAACAGGAATAATTAATATGGATGAAGTTCGAGAAATTGCCTTACGGGAAAAACCAAAAATGATTGTGGCAGGTTTCTCCGCCTATTCTCGAGAAATTGATTGGCAGAAATTTAAAGATATTGCTGATGAAATCGGAGCCTATACTTTCGCTGATATTGCTCATATCGCCGGCTTAATCGCGGGCAAGCAATTAAAGAACCCAGTTCCGATATTTGATGTTGTTTCAACAACGACTCATAAGACTCTCCGTGGTCCTCGTGGTGCGATTATTATGTGTAAGGAACAATTTGCCAAGCAAGTTAATAGCGCCGTGTTCCCAGGGATGCAGGGCGGCCCGCATGATCATATCACGGCTGCGAAAGCAATTGCCTTTGGCGAAGCCTTAAAGCCAGAGTTTATTGAATACTCAAAACAGATAATAGTAAACGCGCAAGCTATGGCCGCGGAATTTATGGCTCTCGGCTATCGTATTATTTCCGGAGGGACGGACAACCATTTAATGGTAATTGATTTAAATAGTAAAGGCCTGGTCGGCAAAGAGGCCGAGAAGGTCTTAGAAAAAATTGGCGTTTCGGTTTCCCGTTCGACTATCCCCAACGACCCTAATCCGCCGATGAATCCGTCGGGAATTAGAATCGGCACACCGGCGATTACGACGCGCGGCATGAAAGAGCCGGAAATGAAATTAATTGTCGGATATATTAATGAAGCGATGATAAATAAAGATAATGAGGAGAAACTTTTAGAATTAAAGCATAAGGTTGAAGAGCTGTGTGCGAAGTTTCCTGTCCCCACAAAATAATATGGTAAAAAAAATAGACGGTCACGCAATTGCCGAAAAATTTAAGGATCAAATTGCAGAACAAATATTTAAGCTTAGTGGACCAAGACCAAACTTGGCCATTATTTTAGTGGGCGAAAGGGAGGTCTCTAAACTCTATGTTTCTTTAAAACAAAAAGAGGGAGTTAAAGTTGGCGTTGATACTCATTTATATGAACTCGCTGAAAATGCGACCGAAGAAGAATTATTAAAAGTGATTGCTTTCTTAAATGTTGATGATTTGATTGACGGGATTTTGATTCAGCTTCCTTTGCCGCCGCAATTCGATACCGATAAAATTATTGCCGCCATTGATCCCTTAAAAGACGCCGATGGTTTTCATGATAGTCACCCCGCTTATGTAATGTCACCCGTCTTGGCTTCAATTCTGGCTTGTCTTGAAGAAATTAAATTCGATTTCGAAGATAAAACGGCTTGCGTCTTACATAACTCTGATATTTTTGGTCTAAGTGTAAAAAAACTTTTAGAAGATAAGGGAATGAAAGTTTCCTTAAAAAACAATCCAGAGGACGCTGATCTGATTGTAAGTGCTTTAGGCAAGCCGCATTTTATTAAGAAAGAAATGATTAAAGATAAGGCCGTAATAATTGATATTGGAATCACTAAGGTCGAGGATAAAGTATTGGGCGACGCCGATTTTGATGATTTAAAAAATAAAGCTTCTTATATTACGCCGGTCCCCGGCGGCATTGGCCCCATGACAATTGCGTTCCTCTTCAAAAACGTATTAGAGATATATAAGGCCAAACAAAAAAAGACCGGCCCTAGATAAAGGTGCCGGTGAGAATTTTTTGTTCAGAGTTTTATGCTTTGTGTCTGTAAACCCATGAGGCTGCCCAGCCGATAGCGAGGAAGCCCAAGCCCATGAATATGTGGATTATGGGGCTTATATGGTCATATTGCAGACTAATTGCGTGATCTGCTTGAAGATTATAAATCTCTTCATAAATTCCAGCTCCGAAGGCAACTAAACCTCCGATAAGACATATAAATGCAAGTAATTTCATTTTAATTTTCATAAAGAACAAGTTTTAGGGGTTCAAACTAATATACCACATTATTTAAAATAAGTCAATGATAGAAAAACAGAAGCAACAATTAAAGGAATTACTTAAGATCCATTTTGGCTATGAGTCTTTTCGTCCTGGTCAAGAAAGAGCCATTGATAATATTTTACATAAGAAAAATACAGTGGTAGTACTTCCGACCGGTGGCGGAAAATCCTTAATCTATCAACTCCCCGCCTTAATATTAGAGGGAATTACAATTGTAGTTTCGCCCCTTATTGCTTTAATGAAGGATCAGGTTGATTCCTTGGATAAAGTCGGTATTCCGGCAACCTTTATCAACTCCTCAATCTCTCCGGACGAAACGGAAAAACGTATCGCGCGGATTCGCAGCGGCTATTATAAAATTATTTATATTGCGCCCGAACGTTTTTATAATCAAGTTTTTATTTCCGAACTCAAAACCATAAAAGTTTCTCTGTTCGCGATTGACGAAGCGCACTGCATCAGCCAATGGGGTCATGATTTTCGGCCGAGCTATATGCGCCTTAAAGATGCGATTAAATTTGTCGGCTCGCCGGTCGTTGTCGCTTTAACGGCCACGGCCACGCCGGAAGTCCGTGATGATATTGTGGCGCAGCTGGCGCTGAAAGATTCTGATTTAGTAATTACCGGTTTTGCGCGGCCGAATTTACAGTTTGCGGTCATGCCGGCGACGAACGGTCAAAAAATAGAAAGCATCGTTAATCTTTTAACGACCAATTCGGAACTGGGCTCCGGAATTATTTATGTTGGGACGCGCAATAAGGCGGATGAAATAGTTGAAGTTTTAATGGATCATGATATTAAGGCCGTGGTTTATCACGCCGGTATGGATTCGGAGAGCCGCGATTGGGTGCAAAATAAATTTATGAGCGGGGAAGCGCAGGTCGTCGTCGCGACGAATGCTTTTGGTCTCGGCATAAATAAAAAAGATATTCGTTTTGTTATTCATCATGATTTACCGGGAACGATTGAAGCTTATTATCAAGAAGCGGGACGCGCGGGACGCGACGGCCAGCCGAGTTTTTGTTTACTTTTTTATCATCAACAAGATAGATATCTCCGCGAATTCTTTATTAAGGGCGACAATCCGGACCCAAATATTATTATTGAGATTTATGAGTTTTTGCTGCGTCGTGCCGGCCTCGAGGTCGACGCCAATGATTCGATTTTAATTACTTATGCGGAAATTTCGCAGAATGTTTCGGATTCAGTTCCGGAAATGGCGATTGGCACCGCTTTGAAAATTTTAGAGAAAGAAGGCTATATTTCCCGGCCGAACGAAAAAAATTCCAATTCTTTTTTGCAGACAAAAAAAGCGTGGAGTGAAATAGAGGCCTCAATCGGCAAGCGCGCCAAGAGCCAAATAGAAGTCGTCGCCAACTTAGGGTTGAAATATGCGCAGGAATTAATTAAGGGCTGGGACTTTAATCCGGAAGAAGTGGCGGCAGTTTTAAAAGTAAAAAAAGATTCACTTTTAAGGACAATTAAAAAATTGGCGGAAAAGGATTTGGTTGAGTATCGCCCGCCTTTTCGGGGAACGGAAATTAAAATATTAAAAGTGGTCGAGCCGGAAGATTTGAATCTCGATTTTAAAGCCCTTAAAGCAAAAGCGAACCGGGCTTATGAAAAACTTAACGAGATGGAAAATTATGTTTATCATCTCGGTTGTCGGCAGAGCTATATTCTGAACTATTTTGGCGACTCAAAAGCTAAGCCTTGCGGCCAGTGCGATGGCTGCTTAAAAGTTAATAAGGTAAAAGCGCGCGGCGGCGAGGACTATACGAAAAAGGAATACTTAAATTATTAGGTATGGAAGAAAAAAAGGCTCAGGAATTACTGGCTTTGGTAAAGCGCAATTATGCGGAAATTGCGGCGAGTTTTGATGCAACCAGAAAAAAAGAAATTTGGCCGGAAATAAGAACTATCGCCGCGGACGTCCCTAATGGCGCGCGGGTTTTAGATTTAGGGTGCGGTAACGGACGGCTGCTTGAGGTGTTTAAAAATAAAAACGTTAAATATTTGGGAATCGATAATAGTGAGGCGCTCATAAAACACGCGCAAACTAATTATCCCGAAAATAAATTTATTGTCGCTGACTTATTATCGCTTGACCGCGCGACCCCGGAAAAATTTAATTACATATTCTGCTTGGCCGTTTTGCAGCATATTCCGAGTCCCGAACTCCGTCTGGCGGCTCTCAAGCAGATGAAACAAAAACTTGAAGCCGGCGGAAGAATAATAATTAGTGTCTGGAATCTCTGGCAAAGCCCAAAACACCGCCACTTGCTTTTAAGAAACTATTGGCTTAAAATTTTTAAGAGAAACGATTTGGGTTGGAATGACTTGCTTTTCCCCTGGAAAAACTCTCGGGGCGAGGAAGTGAGCGAAAGATATTATCACGCCTTTACCAAGAAAGAACTGAAAAAATTGGCGCGTTTAGCCGGTTTACGCAGTTTACGCCTTAATCGTGATAAGCATAACTTTTGGGTAATTTTGGAAAATAAATAAAATAAATTAATAGTTTTTTAAAAATTGAAAGTCATGAATGACACGGAAACTTCAGAAATCACTGAAAAGCCTTGCTTGGACCCAGCGCTATTAGTGCGCCTTAATGAAATGATCGAGAATCGGATTATAAACAACGAGAGATTGTTGGCACTCCTAAATTCTCTGGAAAAAGGCGGCAAAAGACGCCTAAAAAAAGAATTGAAAAAAAACATCACAGTCAGCGAAAATGCACGCGGGTATCTTGTGGAAAGCGTTAGCGCAATTACTTATGACGAAAGCGGAAAAGTTTGGGGGACTTGGCCGGAAAAAGAAAAAAATCTGCCTCGTTGTACGGATCTGCCAGCCAATTCTATTTTAGCTAGCGCTAAGTATAACTTCCGTCAAGTTTGTTTACGCGGACTTTCTGTAGCTGCTATGGCCGAAAAATTTCCAAACCATAAGTGGGAAAACCACGTAAAAGACAAACTACCTAATCAGGCTGGATTTTATCTGATTAGTTTAGAAAACCCTCTCAAAAACCTTAATCCGGCAGCTGAGAATGAAAGTTTTCCTGCGGATTGCTATCGGCTTGACTTCAACCTAACAATAGAATTGCTCTTAACCCTACAGAAGTTGAATCAGCCGGTACCGAGTTTATTTTTTCGGACAACGCATATTAACGGTCATAGCGACGAAGTTTGTGTCGGTCTCGTTGACGGGAAAATAAGTTTCTTATCCGAAGATAAAGTACGGGCGGAAAAGAAAATGGGAATCTGTCTTGTTAAATCTGAGAAGTGGATGTAGCCCAATATTAATCGAATCGAAACAAAGAATAATTAGACTGGTTTTAAAAAAAACCAGTTTTTTTTGCGAAAATAAGCATAATTTGTCTTAATATTGACACCCCCAGGGGGTGTATGTTAAAATTAAATTATGAAAACAAACGAACAAAGAATTAATAATATTGTCGGTCAATTAGAGGGCGCCAAAAAAATGCTTAAAGATAAAGAGCGTGATTGCTTTGCCCTGCTCGTGCAGTTAAAAGCGATTAAGTCTGCGACTTCGTCTTTAATGAGTGCCGTCATCACCGAAGAGCTCGACTATTGTCTCTTGGGTGGGAAATTAGAAGATAAGGAAAAAATAACAAAATTCTTTGACGAAGTAATTAAAAAATAAAACGTATTTAAATTAATAAATAATTTATAATCATTTAATAAAAATAAATTTATGTCAAAAGCATTAGAAGTAAACAAGAGCAATTTCGCGACGGAAGTCTTAGGAAGTGCCGAGCCGGTGTTAGTCGATTTTTGGGCAACCTGGTGCGTGCCTTGCCAAATGATGGCTCCAATTTTGGACGATCTCTCTGGAGAAATGGCCGGCAAAGTTAAAATCGCCAAGCTCAATACCGAGGATGGCGAGAATCAGGACTTAGCGATGGAATATCGCATCCAAAGCATCCCGAATATGAAATTATTTAAAGACGGTAAAATCATCGGCGAATTTATCGGCTTAAGAAATAAAGAAACTCTGAAAGGAGAAATTGAAGCTTTAATAAAATAAGACAATTAAAACTATGAGTATTTTTGCTGATAATCTTAACCGGTTACAGGAAATTAGAGAAATTGAAGGTATCAGCGAGGCGGAGATGTCCGCCTTGCTTGAGCCCACTCAGCTTAAATACACCGAACTTGATATTAAAGGAAAAAAATATCCAGCTTGGCGTATAATTTATAATCGCGATCTTGGCCCCGGAAAGGGCGGAATTCGTTTTCACCCGGATGTGAGTGAAGATGAAGTTAAATCTTTAGCTTTTTGGATGACGCTCAAGAATTCTTTAGCCGACATTCCTTATGGCGGCGCTAAAGGCGGCGTAAAATTTGATCCGAAAGCGGCCGATAAGGCTGAGCTTGAGGAGGTCAGCCGTAAATATATCGACGCCTTTTATGAGTTTGTCGGTCAAGATAAGGATATCCCCGCGCCGGACGTTTATACTAATGGTCAAATTATGTCCTGGATGCTCGATGAATTTGAAAAAAAGGTTGGGCATCATGAACCGGGAATGATTACCGGTAAGCCGATAGAACTCGGCGGAATTGCTTTGCGCGGCGACGCGACGGCTCAGGGCGGTTATATCGTTACCAAGGAGCTGGCCGCCAAACTTATTACTAAGACGGAAGTAAAAGTCATTGTGCAAGGTTTTGGTAACGCGGGCCTATTCATGGCGGAAAAATTATATAAAGACGGTTATAAAATTATTGCCGTTTCCGATAGTCGGGGCGGTATTTATGAAGAGGCCGGTTTAAATATTCCCGCACTCGCTCAATTTAAAAACCAAGGAAATAATGTTGGTGCTTGGACGGAGGGGAAGGCGATTACAAACGCGGAACTCTTGGAACTAAAAACCGACATCTTAGTTTTGGCGGCTCTCGAAAACCAGATCACGGAAACGAACGCCAATAATATTAAAGCGGACTATATCATTGAACTTGCGAATGGTCCGATTACCTATGCGGCCGATAAAATTTTAGCGGCGAATAAAAAAATAATTGTGCCCGATATTCTTGCCAATTCCGGCGGAGTGATTGTGAGTTATTTTGAGTGGGCACAAAACCGCACGGGTCAAATTTTAGATGAGGAATATCTGCGGAACCTGCTTGAGAAAAAAATGAGAGTAAATTATAAGCGTGTTTACGATAAGTATAATGAACACCAAGGTAATATTACCTTGCGCCAAGCCGCCTATATAATTGCGGTTAGACGAATTCTAACGGCTGCTAATTATCGCGGCGGGAAGTAAACCCAACGGTTAGCAAAAAATAAAACAGAAATATAAATAAAAAACAGACCCGATACCCGGGTCTGTTTTTAGGTGGAGTAATAGTATTTTATTGGCAGGCGGCAGCTGACGCAGCCGAGTCTGTACCCGTGCCGAAACCGGCAGACGGGGAAGCGCTGGATAATTTAGCTGAACATTCAGCCGGCGGGTTATTGAAGGCGCTGCAGATAGTCGCCAGTAAGGAAGCGGAATCACGACCGCTTTGGATTTCTTCACCATTAATGATTAAGGTCGGAGAACCGGCTACGCCATATTTGGTGTTATCCGCTTTTTCGACATCAAATCCCGGGTAGCTTCCTTGGAAGCCGACATTGCTGGTAAAGTTGGCCATAACCTTAAATTCAGTATCAGTTTTTGTGACGCAGCTATTAAGGGTAGTTTTATTAACACCCGCCTTATCAAGGCAGCTGGCAGAATCACTCGCTTCCAAGAAGCAGCTTAAATAAGTATCAAATTTGGCAGTCTGTTCTTTTTGGATACAATACTGAGTTAAATTTTCCGCTAATTCTTTCTGGCCATGCATCGCGTAGCTACAGAATTTTAATTGGAAATCAATTTTATTGCCGAGAGTGCTCAATACCGGTAACATTCCTTTCTCAATTTGGGTACCGTAGGGGCAATAGCTCATGACGAATAACTCGACCACCGGCTTATCGCTCTTTTTAGTTACGGTCGCGGAGGGTTGAGCGGCCGTGTCTGCCGTTGTATCAGTTCCAGCTTTGGCGGCGCTCACTTCGTCGATGTTAAGTGCCTGCGGGAAGAAAAGTTTACCATCTTTAGTCATATATGACTCAACAACGGAACTGGTAATATCAACGCTTAATTTATATAAGCCATATTCAGTCGTAATGTCTTTAATGGTCGCTTTACTGCCGCCAGACATTAAGAATTTATTGACGAAGTCTTCGGCTTTAGTTTTAGCCTCATCCGTACTTATCGTTTTGCCCGGCTTTGCGGCCGAAGCTGTCTTATCACCCTTATGCAAAGAGGATGAAGTAATCAGTCCCAAAACAATCAAGACGGCCACGATAACCAAGAGAGTGGTCCAGGTCTTTTTTTGTTTTAAAATAGAAGTCATTTTCTTCATATTTTTTTGTTTACTCCGCCTTGGGCGGATGTATTTTGTTATTACTTTATTTATTAACTTTATAATTATATTAGAAATTGGGGCTAACGTCAATTTATTTAAGGGTGAGTAGAAAGTCGTTTAGTTTGGCTGGTAGGTCGAGCGAAAAGCTTTGTATTTTTCCCTCATTATCCTTAAAACTTAATTTATTGGCGGCCAGAAATATTCGACCGAAATCAAGTTTTTTATTCTGAGCCTTCGATTTTTTATTGAAATATAGATTGTCGCCGACCAGCGGATAGCCGAGAGCAAAAAAATGAACGCGGATTTGATGGGTGCGGCCCGTCTTAATTTTTACTTGGACTAAAGTATAGTTGGTAAAACGTTTTAAAACGGTATACTCAGTTATCGCTTCGCGTGATTTGAAAAGGCCATCTAAATTTCCTTGATCGCGATTGCTGGGCTGAGGCCGGCTTAAAAGCTCGACGGTATTGTTCGGCATCGCCGCCATCTTGTAGCCCTCGCTCGATCGTTTAATCGGAAAATTAATCGTGCCGTAATCGCTGGCTAATTTTCCGTGTACCAAAGCCACATATTCTTTATTAACATCACGGTCTTTGAATTGCGCTTTTATAGTCGCGAAAGTTTTTGCGTTTTTGGCGACTACCATTAAGCCGCTGACTTCTTTATCAAGCCGGTGAACTAAACCGGGGCGAATTGGATCATCGCCGACGTCCGCAATCTCCGGATAGCTCGCAATTAACCAATCGGCCAAGGTCGGGTCTTTGATGTTGCCGCCGCCATGCACGGCCAGGCCGGACGGTTTATTAATTACCAGATAATCATCGTTTTCAAAAATAATCTCAGGTATGATAGTAAATGTCATAGATTGTTAATTATTAAAAAGGCGTTTCTAAATCGTAACTTTGGCCCTCGCCTTTTACGTTTTTCTTAAATATGGCCGCGAAATCCGCCTTGCTCACACCGCCGATAAAATAAAGGATTAGGAAATAAATAATAATAGCTAAAAGAAGAGTTAAGCAAAGACCGCCCAGCGTTTGTTGAAAAGTATAAGGAAAAACATAAATAAAAGCACCCATTATGCCTCCCGCCAATAAAGATTTAAAGACGCGTTTCAGCGAGGGAAGGAAGTGTGTGTATTTATAAATGCAGTAAGCCGAGAAAATTGCGATCATGACTTCACTGTAAATTGTAACCGCGGCCGCCCCGACATAGGAAAAGCGGGGGATAAGAAATAAGTAGGCGGTTAAAGCGGTGATACTGGTAAATACGTAGAAGCCAATCATTTTCTTTTGTTTGTCGATAGCGATTACCGCATGAGAAAAAATTGTTCCGAGAAAAATCGCGGCAATCGCAAAAATCAAGATTCTTAAAATATCGCCGGAGAGAGCAAAATCCGGACCGGCGACAAAGGTCATAATCGGTTTGCCTAAAAACTGGGCGCCGATAACCAAGGGAATAGCAATAATAGCCAGAACGTCAAAAGAGTTCTGCAAAATCTTTTTGAAGTAGGGGTAATTATTTTCCGCCCAGGCAGCCGTTAAAATCGGAAGAATAAGGCCCGCGAACATAAAGGGCAGAGTGGTTAAGACGTCGAGTATTTTATAAGCCGCGCCATAAAGACCGACAATGTCGGGCCCTCGGAATAAAGAAAGAATTAAAGTATCGGCCCGCAGATAGATTAAATTTAAAACAATGGTTATGGCGAGCGGCCAAGAGCGGCTAATAATTTTTTTCCATAAGCTAAGATCAAACTCAAATCTAAGAACACTGAATTTGCAGGCAAAAATATAATGGAGAATAGCGCTCGACGCACCGGAAGCAATCGTAGCTATTAAAATGCCGATTAAGCCCGCGTCCATACTCACGGAAATAATAATACCGATGATAAGCACGACGCGGCTGATTACTTCGGCGATGGCGGCCCGGTCCATGTATAATTTTTTTTGAAAGAGTCCGACTAATATCTGGTTAAGGGCGGGGAAGACAAAAGAAACGGCCGCAATTAAGACACCAAGTTTAACGGTCGCGCTATAAGGAAAGAACATCACCGTCAAAGGGGCTAAGCCGATAAAAAAAATGGCGGAAACAAGGCGGAGACTAAAAAGATTATTTAAAATTTTATTTTCGTCGCTGCGCTCGCCGCTAATCATCTGCACGGTGACGAGGGTCAGGCCTAAATCAGCAATTACCGCGAAGAAGGTTAAAAATGTCATGACAGTCGTATATTCGCCGAAGCCGGATTGGCCCAGATAGCGGGTGATTAGGGCAAGCGAAAAAAGGCCCAGGATAGTGGACACGATTTTACCAATAACTTGGACCAAGGTATTGTGGGCGATTTTTTTTGCCAGACTCATTTCTTGTATTTTTAGTACTATTTTTATATAATAAAGATAGAGCTTTGCGCTGATAAAGACAAGGCTTGCGCTTAATTCTCCTTATCTAATTATATCATACTTATGGCAATCACTAAAAAACACGTCTTGTCTTTTGTTTTTTTAGCTATTTTTAGTGTAATTCAATTAGTAATGTTTTCTCTGCCCGCTCGCCAGGTCTTAGCTGACGAAGGCTTGTTCAATAGTCAGTCGGGCATGACGGAAATCGGCGCAGTCTTTGGAAGCAGCGCAACCGAACAAACTGATTTAAGAACGATTATTGGCCGCTTGATTAATGTTGTGCTCGGTCTTCTTGGTTCAATCTTTGTTATTCTCGTTATTTATGCCGGTTTTCGTTATATGACCGCGGCCGGAAATCAAGACCAGACGAAAAAAGCCGTGGCGCAAATCCGTGACGCCGTTATCGGTCTTATTATTGTATTAGCGGCGTGGGCGATTACGACCTTTATTTTTCGGGCCCTTTATTGGTCATCTGGCGCGACCTCGAATGTTACTTATTAAACTCCTCGGCAAGGCTTTCCGCTTTTGACAAAAATCTCAAATCTGCTATGATATTAAAAGAAAGCTAGTTGTTTAATGCAATTAGCTTTTTCTCTTAATTAATTAATTCTCATCGCCCAGTGGCGAATTAATGGGAGTTGAAAATATAAAATATATGTCTGAAATAAGCACAGCGATCAAGCAATTATGTGAAGAAAAAAATCTTGACTATGATTCCGTGATTGCCGCCATTGAACTGGCTCTCGCCGCCGCCTATCGTAAGGATTACGGTGAGCGCAATCAAAATATTCACGTTAAATTCGATCCCACTACCGGAACATCGCAAATTTTTGATATGAAAACGGTGGTTGAAAATTTGCCGGAGCAGGAAGAGGCGGAGATGCTTCAAAATTTATATAATCCTAACCCGACAGATCTAAAGAAAGAGGAGTCTCACATAGGCTATTATGTGGCTGAGACAGAAGAAACTGAAGAGGGTAAGAAAAAGTTTAATCCGAAAACCGATATTCAAATTAAAGAAGCGGCGATTTTAAAACATGACGCCAAAGTCGGCGAAGAAATTGTTACCGATTTACCGATTCCGGAAAGCTATGGCCGCATGGCCGCGCAAACCGCGAAGCAAGTAATTATCCAAAAATTACGGGAAATGGAAAGAGATATGATTTTTGGTGAATTTAAAGGTAAAGAAAGAGAAGTTGTTTCCGGAATTGTGCAGCGCCGGGAAGGCCGTTTCGTTTTTGTTGATTTAGGCAAAGCGATTGGCTTATTGCCCGCTGAAGAGCAGATTTTTAATGAACGCTATAATCCGAATGACCGCATTAAGGTTTATATTAAAGAAGTCCGTGAAGGCCATAAGGGCCCGGAAATAATTTTGTCCCGCCGCAGCGAGGAAATTCTAAAGAAAGTTTTCTATTTAGAAATTCCGGAAATTGCGAACGGTCTTGTCGAAATAAAAGAAGTGGCGCGCGAAGCGGGCTCACGCTCGAAGGTCGCGATTTGGACTGAAGCGGAAAACGTTGACCCGGTTGGTTCTTGCGTCGGTCAGCGCGGTAGCCGCATCCAGACAATTATCAGCGAACTCGGCGGTGAAAAAATTGATATTATTGAATATAGTGAAGATAGTGCGAAATTTATTGCGAACGCCCTGGCACCGGCTAAGGTTATTTCGATTGAACTGGATGAAGCCGATCATAAAGCGATTGTAAAAGTTGCGCCGGATAAATTATCCTTGGCGATTGGCAAGAATGGCCAGAACGTGCGTTTAGCCGCCCGCTTAAGCGGTTGGAAAATAGATATTATTGAGGCGTCCGAAGAAGGTGAGAAAAAAGTTTTGGAAAGCGATGGCGAGACTATGGAAATTTTGGAGGAAAATGAAGTTTTAGCGGAAGCGGTTGAGAGTGAAAAAGAAATTTCTGAGGAAGTAACTGAAGCGACCGAGGCGACTGAGGCCAAGCCGGAAAAGAAAGAGAAAAAAGAAAAAAAAGTTAAAGAAGATAAAAAAGCTAAAAAAACTAAAAAAGAATAAGTAAAAATTCTATGATGACGACATTATTCATTCTCGGAAGCGCGCTTATCGCCATTATCTATGGCGGTATCGTCATTGCTTCAATTTTGCGCATGCCTGAGGGTAATGACAAAATGAAAGAAATCGCCAGAGCAATTCAAGAAGGAGCCAAAGCTTTCTTGAATCGCCAATACAAAGCCGTGGCGATGGTAGCGGTAGTTGTATTTTTAATCATCGGTTTCATCCCTGAGTTGGGTTGGAAAACCGCTCTGGCTTTCATTGTCGGGGCGCTTTTATCCGCTTTAACCGGTTATATCGGCATGTTTGTCAGCGTTCGCGCTAATGTCCGGACAACCGAAGCGGCACGTGGCGGTTTAGCTAAAGCCTTAAACGTCGCCGTTAAAGGGGGTAGTGTTACCGGGATGCTCGTTGTTGGCCTGGCCTTAATCGGTACCGCCGGTTTCTATTTTTTAACTCATGATTTGCATGCATTAATCGGTTTTGCTTTTGGTGGCTCTTTAATTTCTATCTTTGCTCGTTTGGGCGGTGGTATTTATACTAAGGCAGCGGATGTCGGTGCTGATTTAGTCGGTAAGGTTGAAGCCAGTATTCCGGAAGACGATCCTCGCAACCCGGCTGTTATTGCTGACAATGTCGGCGATAATGTTGGTGATTGCGCCGGTATGGCAGCCGATTTATTTGAAACTTATGCCGTTACTTTAATTGCGGCCATGGTTTTAGGCTCTTTAACTTTTATTGATAATAAAAATATTATTTTATTCCCGCTTGTTTTGGGAGCAGTTTCGATTATTGTTTCTATCATTGGTATTTTCTTTATCCGCTTAGGAAAAAAGCAAAATATCATGAGAGCGCTGTATAAGGGTTTGATTGCCGCCGGTGTTTTAGCGGCCGCAGCTTTTTACCCGATCACTAAGTATATGATTGTTGGCGGTTTAAGCATGAAGATTTATTTCGCCGCTTTGATTGGTTTAGCGGTTACCGGCTTATTAGTAGTTATTACTGAGTATTATACTTCAACTGCCTTTAGCCCGGTTAAAGGAATTGCGGAAGCTTCAAAAACAGGTCACGGTACGAACGTAATTGCCGGTCTGGCCGTTTCTATGAAATCAACCGCCCTTCCGGTTCTCGTTATTTGTTTAGCTATTCTGGGTGCCTTTTCACTCGCCGGTTTATACGGCATCGCGATTGCGGCCATGGCCATGTTATCAATGGCCGGCATTATCGTGACGATTGATGCTTATGGACCAATCACTGACAACGCCGGTGGTATCGCGGAGATGGCTGAGCTCGGCGACGACGTTCGTAATATTACTGACCCATTAGACGCGGTTGGTAATACTACTAAAGCGGTTACTAAAGGTTATGCCATTGGTTCAGCGGCTTTAGCAGCCCTCGTTTTGTTTGCTGATTTTACTTATAAGATAAAAGCATCCGGCGGCAGCGCTCAATTCTTAATTGATAATCCATACGTTTTAATCGGCTTATTTATCGGCGGCGCCCTGCCTTATATCTTCGGCGCTATGTCGATGAAAGCGGTGGGTCGGGCAGCGGGTGCAGTCGTTGAAGATGTGCGCGCGCAGTTCAGAGAAAAAACCGGAATTATGTCCGGCACCGAAAAACCGGATTATGGTCGTACCGTTGATATCGTTACTAAGGCCGCCATTAAAGAAATGATTATTCCGGCTTTGATCCCGGTTGTCGTGCCGATCATTGTTGGATTCGGTTTTAATTTCTTTTTTCCGGGCCGCGGCTTGGAAGTTCTCGGCGGTTTGCTTGTGGGATCAATTGTTACCGGTATCTTCGTCGCGGTATCAATGACTTCAGGCGGCGGTGCTTGGGACAATGCGAAGAAATATATTGAAGCGGGTAATTTTGGCGGCAAAGGATCGGACGCGCATAAGGCCGCCGTTACTGGGGATACTGTCGGTGATCCTTATAAGGACACAGCAGGACCAGCCATTAACCCGATGATCAAAGTTTTGAACATCGTGGCTCTCCTGATCGTTGGATTACTACTCTAAATTAGAAAGAAGCAAAAATAAAAAACACCCTTTTAATCGAGGGTGTTTTTGTAAATAAAAAAGACCTGGTTTATAAGCGCAGGTCTTTGAGTTGCTCGTTTGTTTTTTAAAGGTTAAGCCTCATTGCCAAACCATCAAGTTTTTGCCCATACTCTATGCAGTTGGGAACAAGTTCGGCCAGAAGTTTTAGATTGTCATCGCCCTTGTACATAATTTTGTTCTGCGAAGAAAGCTTAGGGTTAACAAGAGTTAAGAGCCCTTGGTCAGTCAATGTTTCGACATATTCAACCATTGATACCAAAAATACCAGACTCACGCCCGCGGAGATAAAGCGGCGTCTAATTTCTATGTTGACCTCTTCCATGGTAAATGGTTCCCCGGATAAGGCAAGTTGGTTGACTACGGAAATGGAAAGTTCAGTTTCGGTTAGTGTTTTCATGAGAGTTATGGTTTATAAGTGATGCCGAGTTTGAGCAGAGCTTTCCCGTCACAGTACCAGCTATAGCCAGCACTGGCGAATATATTCCATTTTGGGGTGAGCGGTTGCTTGTATTTGAAATCAACCAGCGGTCCCCAGGAATCATAATAAAGTACAGCGCCAGTCGCCGTAAACCGCGAATAGCTAAAATCCAACGACTGCCAGAAAAAACGAAATCCCCAGTTAAAGGGTTGGACTTTTTCTCCCGGTATGCCCGCTGAAACGCCAGACCAGGTCATAGCGGTTATGGAAAATTTTTCTCTTTGGATGGGGGCGACAAAACCCATAATTCCCATAACTGGTACGTTTAAGAAGTACTCGAAGGAGGGACCAACGCTGATGCGCTTACCTATCCCCTTAAGATAGACAATGTACATATCACTTGCGCTTATTGATATGTTGATGACGTCATTTCCCCTGGCGAAATTCGCTTCAGCGAATACGCCATTAGATAATGGCCCTTCACCACTGGAAAGGGAAATGGAGGATAGTTTAATTTCTTTTTTTGCTTCTGTTTGAGAAAAAGCGGACAATGTCTGTAAAAGGAGGATGGCTGACGCCAAAAGCAGGTTGATTCTTTTCATGGATTATTGTTTGTTTATTGGTTAATATTCAGTTTTCAAAGAATTAAAAAATATATCATTTCATTTAATTTTTGTCAAGAGTTAAGAAATAAAATCCTATTAAATTGGCTAATAAAGCTCACCTTGATTTTTTCCCTAAAAATGTTAATATAAAGTCAATTAAAGAAATATTAAAAGGCGAGCCAAAAGCTCGCTTCTAATTGCTAAAAGACTATGCAAATCACCAAAAAAGATTTAGAAAAATCACAAATTGAATTAACCGTGGAATTAAGCACGGAAGAGTTTGCGCCTTATATTGAAAAAGGTGCGCTTAAGGTTGCCGAAGAAGTAAAAATCGAGGGTTTCCGTAAAGGTAAAGTTCCTCTGGAGATTTTAAAGCAAAAAATTGGCGAAATGACGATTTTGGAGGAAGCCGCTAATATTGCAATCCGAAAAACAATCGACGAAGCGGTCGAAAAAAATACGATGGAGCGCCAGGCAATCGGCCAACCCCAAGTTAATATTACTAAGTTGGCGCCGAATAATCCTTTAGAATATAAAGTTATTGTTTCACTTTTACCGACGATAGCTTTAGGAAAATATAAGGGCTTAAACTTAAAAGCGGAAGAAGCAAAAATTGATGATAAGGAATTAGAAAAAGCGTTAAATGATTTACGCGAAATGCGCGCTCAGGAAGTTCTGGTTGAACGCGGTGCCGGGGCGGGAGATAAAATAACGATTGACGTCAGAATGTCTTTGGACAAAGTTCCGCTTGAAGATGGCGATCATAAAGAATTGGCGATAATTTTGGGTAAGGATTATTTTGTGCCCGGCTTTGATGATAAAATGATGGGTATAAAACAGGACGAAGAGAGAAATTTTGAATTGCTTTATCCGGAAGATCATCATCAAAAAAATATTGCCGGCAAGATGGTTGAATTTAATGTTAAAGTCAAAGGTGTCTACGAAAGAAAGCTCTCGGAATTTAATGATGAGTTTGCCGGTTTCTTCCGTTTGAAAAATATGGAAGAACTAAAAACTAATTTAAAGGAAAGTTTACTCCAGGAGAAAAAACACAATGTCGACATGCGCAATGAGTCCGAGTTGATCGGTAAAATTGTGGATGACACTAAATTCGGCGATTTACCGGACACGATTATTGAAAGCGAAAGCCGCAACATGATGATGGAGCTCGAACAGAGCGTTGTGCGCCAAGGCGGAAAATTTGAAGATTATTTGGGCCACCTTAAAAAAACTAAGGAGCAATTAATCTTGGAAATGATGCCGAACGCCGTGAAGCGCGTCAAGTCGGCGCTTGTCATTCGTGAGCTCGCGATAGTTGAAAAAATTGCCCCGGCCCATGAAGATATCCATAAAAAAATTGATGAGCTTGAAGCCCAGTATAAAGATAACGCGGATATCATCAAAATGATTCACGAACCTGATTATCATAATTCTTTAAATAACATTTTAACTAACGAGAAAGTAATCGCGAAATTAAAGGAATGGAATTATGCCCCAACTGGCGATAAACAAAAAAGCTAACTTTGACTACCAGATTCAAGATAAATATGAAGCGGGCTTGGTTTTATTTGGCCATGAAGTTAAGGCGGTACGCGCCGGGCAGGTAAGTCTTAAAGGAAGTTTCATTAGTATTCGTACGAAAAACGGCCATACGGAATTATACTTAGTTAATTGTCAGATATCTCCCTATAAAAGCGCCGGTCCGATGCCCGACTATAATCAAATGCGGGAGCGTAAATTGCTTTTAAAGCGTCAGGAAATTGACCATTTATTAGGCAAGAAACAGACCGAGGGCTTGACACTAATCCCCCTAAAAATATATACTAATCATAGTTTTTTGAAGTTGGAATTTGCTATCGCGAAAGGTAAGAAAAAGTATGACAAACGAGAAACTATCAAAAAAAGAGATATCGACCGCCGCTTAAGATCGTTAACAAAGAGAAGTTAAGCAAAGAAAAAGGCTGATTAGGGGATGCCAGGCATCGACAGTCGGAGCTTTTTCTAAATATTCAAAACGCGCCTAGCTAATCGCGTTAAACTGGCTAAAAAAATACAAATGCCAAAACGGCAAGAGCATTCACTTGGTTAACTCCGAGCTATGCTCCAGTTATGGCCTAATTAATAAGGCTATAACCATCGGCGGATCGTGAGTCTTCATAACGGTCAACCGGTGTCATTCAATTGAAGATAGATATTATTTGCGCCTGACGAGTAATATCGAATCAAAATCGGGATCGCTTCAATCGCTTTTGTGTGGTTTTTGATGATTGAAGTTAAAAAAACGAAATCACTCTATTTTTGTAAATGTATTTAGGAAAACCGATTGGACATGGGTTCAAATCCCATCATCTCCACATTGCCGCGGTGGCGGAACTGGTAGACGCGCTGGACTTAAAATCCAGTTGTAGCGATACAGTGCGGGTTCGATTCCCGCCCGCGGCACTAGTAAGCAAGTTAAACGATACGCGGGTATCGTATAGTGGTTATTATGCGACCTTGCCAAGGTCGAGAGACGGGTTCGATTCCCGTTACCCGCTCAATAACAAAAAAGACTCCTCTTGGAGTCTTTTTTGTTATTGATAGGAAGAAGAACGGGAATCGAACAGGTTGGAAGCGAGATATGAGCCGAGACGGAAGGCGAGGCGAGTAATCGAGCGTCGGACGAATATCTGGGGGATATTCGGATGCCAACCCTGGACAAGTGAGCGAGGCGCAATTCTGGCGCCGAGTGAGCGCGAGGATGGGGATTAGTAAGCCAGATAAATAGAGCTTGAAAGTACTTTTTATTATTTAAAGCGTGAATTACAGTAGCAAAGCCGGCTTGATTCATACGTTTTATATTTACCTAAATTTGTATAATTACGTTTCATAAATCATGCTTGGCATTGCATTAAGATTGAATTTAATTTTGTAAAATATTATATAGTTATTGTCAAGATTTATTTAAAGGAAGCTCTGGTGTAAACTTATGATAATAATTAAAATACTAAATATGCCGCCCGAAAATTTCTGTAATTTTTTAAATATTCCTTTTTATTTGAAATATGAATTTTGGTTGACCATCGCTAGTATTGCATTTGCTGGATTTGCGTTATTCGAAACAATGAAATTAAGAAAGGAATCGCAAAGGCAAAATATACTCGCCAAACAGCCATATCTATCCCTTAAACTAAAAAAAGATGAAGAAAATAAAAGCTCTAAGCAGATACTTGTAAATAATTCTCTGAACCCTGCCTTTAATATATTTGTTCTTTTTGGAAGTGCTGATAAATATTTAATCACAAAAGAAGGTGGCGTTATTAGCTCGCTGGGCCCAAACGAAAGAAGGCAGATTAATGATGATGAGTTAACCACGATAAATAGATCTGCTATTTTGGAAAGAATTAAATTTTTGAATAAACTTATAAATAAGTTTGAAACTAAAAGCACAAGTTTTCACGCTATTTTCTATGAAGATATATTCGGAAATAAAATGTATTCAGTTGGCTTGCCTTCATTGATCATGGAAAATGGGTATAATGGTTTTTTTAATGTAGGGTATGTTGAGGGTGCGAGGACAAAAAATAGAACTGTTATCATATAAGTATGCTAAATAAATGAGTGTTGCACTAAAGTTTAAAGAATTTCAAAAAGAATCAAAAAGGGCCCAATATGGGATAGGCCATGAGTTTGGTCTGATTTTATCATTAATTGATTTTGGGAATGTTGATTATTGGTATGAATTTGATAATTTTAATCGAGATGGAAAAGCCTTAAAGGATAACGAAAAGTTAAATGTTGACCTAGAATATTTAAAACAATTCTGTGATTTATTTTCTTATAATTCAAAATTTTATTTTGGTTTGGATTCTAAGAAAAAAGAATCAATACATTTAATAGCTTCAGCTAGAAATTTTTTTGGTAAAACGAATGTTGTAACAAAAGAAATACAATATATACAACATTATTTAAATGATTTAGAAAAAAAGGAGAATACTCGCTCGGTAACTTACGATATTCATGGACAATATATAAAAATACCAAAGTGCAATTTTGATGTAGAAATCTGCATTGATGCCATTAGATTGGCTGATAAATATGACACCCTATGTTTATTTTCCGGAGACGCTGACTTTACGGCGTTGTTAAGATTTTTAAAATATCAAAAGAAGAAAATAATTTTGATTAAAGGCGGGCGCGTGCTTCATAGTTTAGTAAAAGCCTCCGATTTAGTCATTAATGCTCAGGAAATAAAAAATGAATTAGTCTTTATAAAGCAAAAATCCCGCCGATAGGCGAGATTTGCGGATCTCGGACCCGAATCCACGGGCAGGGCAATAAAAATTTATTGCAATTAAAATATACAATAATAAATTTGTATTGTCAAGGAAATCATAATTTTTTTATCCGCTCAAGATATTGCCGCTTTTAGAATAACAGTCCAAAATTCTATCGGGTAACTACTTATTAGTTTTAATTAACCTTTCAGTATTTAGTTTTTTTATATAGGCATCATAGCGTCTGTATGATTTTTCTTTTGCAATTAGGCTCCTTTTTTCTTTTACATTTGTATTACTATCTTTTAATTTTTCTTTTACAAAACTTCTTTTTCTAAGCGTATTTGCGCCAGCAATGACTTTATTCCTACAAAGCTTTAGGCCTAAATGTTCTACATTTCCTGTCGTATATGATGAAATATTTTTTTTGTCGTTTAATAAAAGCGAATGGTTTGTGTCGTAGTTTTTTAAAATACTCTCAATTTTATCATAAACCTCATTCATTAAATCCTCACTAACGTTATATGCGCTAATTCCGATGTCATCAACATATATGGTTAATCTTGGGTTATGGCCCTTAAGCATTTTTTTAACAGCCCAGCTAACTCTTAAAAATAAATCTAAATTACACAATGTTGCAAGCCTGGTTGATGTGGCAAACCCCCGAGCAATGGTTTTTCTTTTTGAATTACTATTTTTTTGTCCGACTGACACGCAACACAAATTAGCTATTAATTTAGAAGCTTTTTTGCTACACCCACATTTATTATTTAGAAGGATTTCAATACGTTTGCTGTCATTTTGTTCAAAAAAACGTCTAATGTCTGCCCCAAGCTTAATTCTTTTTCGATGGCCACCAAGCAAACTAAGACTTGCCTGTATGTGATTTTTTTTCGAGACTCCGCCAAAAATAAAATCGGGTAATATTTTATCAGTGGGGGCTAAAACTTTTTTATTAATTAAATTTAATAATTTACCGAGAGGGTTGCCATATGAGGTTCTAACGTATTTTTCATTTTTAAAATCAGATGCTTTTATGTTGTCTCTCCAATATTTGTCATAATTAGCCAAAACGTCATTAATTAAAATTAGCGCCTCACCATGGGTAAAATTACTTCCTGATATTCTTTTTGCTAATTCATTCTTGCTTCTGATATTTATATTGGGATAACGATTATTTTCTGGCATATTTTTTTAAATTTTTCGCTTTTTTGCTTATTAGTGATATTTGCAATTTTTCACCTAATTTTATCATTTCTTCTTCTATTTTAGTTAAGCTGATTTTACTAATATCAATATTTCCATATAAAAAAGGGGTGATCGAATTAGGATGCACCTCAAGTTTGTCAGCTAAATTCAATATAAATTTTTTAGATATTTCTTTTTGTCCAGATTCTATCATCGAAACCAATACCGTAGAAACAGAAAGAGCGTTCGCAAGCTCCTCTTGAGTCAATCCACTATTTTTTCTAATTTCTTTTAATAATTCAGGGAATGATACCATAAAGAGATTACAGGGCGACTATTTTATGAGGTCTACGATGATATGGGCAATCTGCAAAAGTATTTGCATTATTACACATAATCTTCGCGTGTTTTTCATAAATAGCCGCCCCTAAAATTGAAGGGCACAAATTAAAACTTTTAACTTTGGCTTTCATAATCATATGGGTTTAGTTATTATTTGAATAATAAGGGACCTTTATAAAAATGATTACCTAATTTTCTTGTGACCATCATCACCGTGGTACCCTCCAACAATAAACTTTGATGATCAAAAGATTATCAAGCAATCACTGTCAGAACATGAATGTTAGCTGTATATTATTTATAAATAATTAATATATGCGCTAAAAGTTCTGCGCTAGAGCAAATGTAGCATTAGTCTTATTAGCGCAAAGCATTGAGCATGGCGTTATAATAAGATGACACATTAATTTACTCTCCCGGAAAAAATCTTTCCTTTTAAGATAGCAAAGAGAAAGAGACAGATATCAAGATGGATATCTAAAATAACGGTTAAGCGTAGTCACAAAATTTTAATTTGTTAATATACTATCCTAGTTAATATATTATACTTTTTGTATAAGTATGTCAAGGGTGTCCATGGGGTGTGCTCCTGGCAAGCACACCAAACTCCCCAATATTAAAGATTGAGTTAAATTACCCCCTTCCTATATTGCCTCCCCACAAAAAATTGCGCCGCCATTGTGATCGAAAAGTGATAAATTTCTTTTTTTGTGATAATAGTCAAAAACTACCCTAACCATAAGGTAGTTTTTTGTACCCCCAAAACCCTATTTCCTTGAATCTTATTAATAGTTGACTAAAATAGAGCTATTATGATATATTTTTTTGTCATACAAATAATGTCGAACCTTTAAAATTTATAGCCATGAAAAGCAAAACTGTATTACTAATTGAACCCAATCGGAGTATTCGGGAAAACCTGAAAAACTCCTTGGAGGCCATCGGCGATAAAGTGTTTATTGCCAAGGACGAAGATGAAGCATTGGGTGTTTTAAAAGGGAATGAAATAGATGTAATTATAATTGAGCCTCTTTTAAATACTGATTTTTTGAGTAATAAAAAAGAGTTCATAAGAAATGTTTTGTCTGGTGGCACTGGTGCCGTATTAATAAGCAACATCAGGACAGCTTATAGGAAAAAGTTTGATACAATATTCTACACGGTAGTTTCCGCAAGCAAACTTTTCGCTATTAGCCCCGAATTAGAAGATGTTATTTACATTCGCAAGCCGCAGTCCACTGAATTCATAATTCTGGTAGTCCATAGTGAGGGAGGGTAGTCAATCGAATCAAAGAAACAAATAGGAAACCAAAATGACAGGATTCGTTCAAACAACCATAAAAACTTAACCATGAAAGAGCCAGTTAATTCACCAAAACATTTCCACGAATCAATTGTGGGCGTAATCGAAAAATGCAAGGACACGGACGCGCCATTATTGATCGACCTGATTACCGGTACAAAAATTGTAAATAATTACGATGCCATCGTTTGGGCCTTGTCAAAAAAGGCTGCGGTATTTGGAAAAGCTTACATAGACCTGGTTAATAGTGTCATTCTGCAAAAAACAAATGATTATCATCTATTTATGAATGACGCCGATAACCTCGAACAAGCATTAGAATTTGGCTTTGAATTTCTCCCCCTTGGATCGGAATATTTAGGACCAAGAAGGAAAATCCGATTAATGCGAAATTGTCTGGTTACGGGTTCTCCAATGGTGGCTGAAATTGCAGTAATTGATGCTGAAGCGAATGATCGGCGTATAGTGCTTACTGCCGCCTGGGGAAAAGATGATAAAATTTATCGCTTCCAAAAAAATTGGCCGGGCGATATCAAAGACTGGTCTGATAAGTGGTAGCAATTTGCACCAACAATAAAAAAGATTATAAATCGAAGGGGAACTAATAAAGTTCCTCTTTTTTAATAGCTTATAAAAAACGCCATTTTTGGTGGCGTTTGTTGTGTGTCTAAGGAGACGACTGTTTTTAGGTTTCTAAATAATCAGCCAGAGCGTCTTTTGAGATTTTGCTTAAGCAAAGTCCAACTGTCTGGCCCTTGGTGGCGGAGTTGACCTCATCATGAAAGAACTCAATTCTTTTAATGTGTTCTTTGATTGGTGTTTTATAACCGTTTTCGATTTTGACGTCATCTCCTTTAGAGATGGTGCCATTAGTGACTTCACCTACGGCCATAAGTCCGCAGGTCTCTTGCTGTACTTGGTACACGGTAACCAGAGAGCCGTCTGTAGTGACCATAATAAATTTGAGATTCATGGGACTTTCTTTTTTTTAAATATTTATAAAGTTCTAACTACAAATTAACAAAAATGGTGGTACCTGGCAAGCGACCCGACTATTATTTTTAGAAAAGTATAAATAAAAAACGCCATTTTTGGTGGCGTTTGCTTTCTGCACTCGCGATGAGCCTACTGACTTTTATTAATTAAATAATCAATCAGAGCACTTTTAGAAGTTTGGCCTAAACAGACTCCGACAAGTTCTCCTTGGATAGCGCCTCGGACTTCCTCGTGGTTTTTTTCAATTCTTTTTAGCCCATCGTAGATTGGCATCTTGTCGGCATTCTGGATACTGATCATTTCTCCCTTACTGAGACCTCCGCTTGTGATTTTGCCCACAGCTACAAGACCGCATGGTTTTTGCATTATTTGGTCAACATCCATGACTCCTCCGCTTCCGGAAATTAGCTTAAATTTTAGCTTCATCGCTCAATGTATTTTTGGTTAATATTAGGAATGAACTAAATGTAAATTAACAAAAAAGATGAAATATTGCAAGAACCAAACTTCCCCTTTTAAATTATGATATAATTAATCTATGAATATCCAATTACAAAATCTCGTAAAAGAATTATTAAGCCTCCATAAACTATTGCTTGACGGGCAGCGGGCGGAATATGAATTAAAAAATGGAGTAGTCTTAAATAATAATGATTATTTTAATTTGGTCGTTAACCATTCCGACTTTAAGTGGTTGCGCGCGCTTTCGGAAGTGATTGCTATAATTGATGAGGAATCGGAACAAGGCGAAGATAATAAAGATAAAGTCAGCGCGCTCTTAATGAATTTAGAAAAAATGCTAAGGGCCGAAGGGTCTGAAGATGAGTTTTCCCTTAAGTTTCGCTCGGCTTTGGCCGGCAGTGATATTTTAGCAGACCGGAAAGAATTGGTACTGACAAAAATTAAAGAATTGCTTCGTTAATTTCAAAATAAGCAAAACAAAAAGCAGGCTCCCACCTGTTTTTTTGTATTGAAAAGCTTTTGGGATATTACTCTGAAAAAGTTTAACGCCGGACGAAGATTGTTTCACCATTGTCGGTGAGCGGAGCGGAAACGGTTACTTGTCCGGAGTCATCCTTAGAAATCATATAAGTAATCCCGTTCGTCGAACCGCCGGCCGGATCTATCGGCAGGACGCTTAAATATTTTTCGTTAGCGGTTAAAACGGAGAGATTAATTAGTCCGGCGCAGTTGCCTCCCGTTTTGCAGATTTCAGTCGAGGTGGCGGTAATAGTTCGGGGAAGCGTACCGTGATTATCAGCTGCATATTGTGAAACCGCGTCAAGAATTCGGCTGACATCGACGCGCCTTTGCATATTGTTTTTGTCGCCCAGCTTGTCGCCGGGGTTAAAAGCAAAAACCGCCACGCCCGTTAAAATAAAAAGGGCAGTTATAACCAGTAGGACCTCCAAAAGGGCAAAGCCCCGATAATTAGAATTTTTCATAGGATTAAGATTAAAGTATGGGGATTGAACCCACTTAATATTATAACACACCATATTACCTACTTATTGACTAAATTACTAAAATATGTTATATTTAAGTTAGACATTGCGTCATATATTGATTAAAATAGAGGAGACACATATTAATCATTTGAGCCCATGACTAAGGATAAGAAACACAATCAAAAATCGCTTGAACCGGAGTGGCAGGATCGGCTTTTATTAGAAAGTCTGGTCGCCCAGATTTTACCCGAGCTTATTACTTCCGAACCGGCCAAGGCCGATCAAGTTATTGCCGCCCTGAAAAATGATAAATTAAGTTTAGCTGATTTTTTAATTACTTATCCCGAATATAGCGCTTTAAAAATAAATAACCGCGCCTTGATTGAAAAAAGATTTTCTCATCCCTCAGCAAAAAAGACGGAGGGGTTTTTCCCCTTGGTAAATATTAATCATCAGATTTTGCGCTATTTATGTGAACTCATTAAAGAGAGAAATATTTTAGATATTCCGGAAGACAAAGAATATAATTATCAGCTGCGCGTTTCTCTTTATAATAATTTTAATCGTTATTTGAATTTGCTACTTACGAAAATTTCGGCCGAAGACCAATTATCTTTGGGTCAGCGCTTGATTGGTATTTCTGACAAAGATGAACTATTGGGCGTACTCGCCAATCGTCTCGGCCAAAAGCCGAATGAAATAATTAATAATTTTTTGAATTTAGGACTTAAATAATCTATAAATATATGAGTTTCTTGGAAAAATTCGGATTAGGAAAAAGCGAACAGACGACAAGCGCGCCAGAAAATATTAGTTTCCCGGAAAAAGATATAAACGTCATGCCGACTGTCGAGGATTTTCGCGTTATTTTGGAGAATGATAAAGATATTAGCGTTGAAGAATTAGAGGCCCTAACCGGAGTAAATCCGGCGGAGTTCTTGCAAACCCTAACCGGCGAGGAAAATATAAATATTAGAGATATAAAAGATTTTCATGAAAGAATAAGCGCGGCACAGGCTGAAGCGCCCGAAGAATATAAAGACAGTAACTTAAGAAAATTAGCGAACAATAATTTCGTTAAGGCGGGAGTCTTATCCTTAATTTTATTTTTAAAGTTCGCGCCTCACGCCGAAGCCGCTCATAGCGATAAGCCCAGCGATGCCAAAAAATATAATACCGAGGCGGCGAAGAAAAGTGAAACAAAAATCGATGGGGGCGATAAAACCTATCATTATGACGGCACCAGTCCGGACGCCAATAAATCCCTGGAAAGACTGGCAAAACTTGATTTAACTAATAGCTACGAAACCGATAAAGCTGATATTTCGGCTGAGAGCCAGGCAAATATCGAAGCCCAAGTTCATGATTTTTTGGCCGGGATTAACCCCAATAATTATCATGATTTAATGACGAAGGTTTGGAAAATATCCGGTTCGAGCGACCAGCGTTTAACCAATACTTGGGAAGGGGGCAACGAAGAATTGACGAAGGCGCGTATCGCGGCCGCCGAGCAAATTATTAAAGCAGCGATTAATAATTTTGATTATTCTCATTCCGGCTTTAGTGAGGAACAAATTGCCGGCTTAAAAGATAAGCCGTTTTCTTATGATATTTTTGAAAGTAAAAATGGCCAGGAAAAGGGAGTTACTTATCTGACTGACTTAAAAAATCCCGATTCAAAAACCGGTGATAATTATACTTCACAAGAAATAAAAGAAATCCAAGAAAAAGATCCTCAGAAATATTTTGCGCTCTTAGAGAAATGCCGCTATATAAATGTAAATTTAATGGCGGAGAGCGATAATATGCCAAAGATGGAAAATCGACCGGCCGAATTAACGCCGCATACCGGTGAGCTTAAAGCCCTGGAAAATAAAATCCCGGAGCTGAGCGGCTATAAGTCGGTGATGATTTTAGAAGATAATAGCGCTTCGATGCAAGGCTCAAAAGAAGCCCTGGCCCAGTATTTAGAAGACAATTACCAAGCAAACACTAAAGTTTCCACCGCTTCGTATTCGGCGACTTTAGATAATTTTAAACCCGCGCAAGATATGCGTGACGCCTCGCAGTCTCTGCGCCAGATGCGTAGCATCGGTAGTTCTAACGAGAGAACAATCGATTGTTCGATTAAAGCGATGCAATTATTTCAGGCTCAAGAAAAAGCAGGGGATGGTTTATTTTTATGCGGAACGGATGAGGCGCTTCAAAAAGTATCCTTTAACGATTTGATGACTCTGCAAAAATTGGGAGCAGAAAAAAATACGGACATTCAATTTTTAATCATCCATACGGAAAAGGGCAACAGAATAACGGAGAACATTCCGCTTGAAGAAGTGATTAAAAATTTCACTGACTCCGAGGGGGTATTCGAGAAGACGAAAGCGCGCTTAGAGCATTATGCCAACCTTAAGACCGTGAGTGAACATACCCGCGCCGAGTTCCAAGCCAGGTTAAATAATCTGAGCGATACCAAATTTACCATGAATAAATTAGTGATTGATAATGGGGAAGGCGGCGCTAAGGAAATACAGCTGGTTGCGTATTAAAGATAAGGAGACTTGACACAAATTTTTAATTGTCGTATAAATATTAATTGACTTATTTGTCTAAATAAGTCAATTTTATTAATTGTAATTTAAAAAATCAAAAACCATAAATACCACCCAAATCATGAAAAGTAAATTATTATTACTCGGCTTACTTATTAGTACCGTCGTCCTGGGGCAAACGTCTCAAGAAACAGCTCGGGATATCCTGGGCGATCGCTTTGTTAGCCAGGCAGAAGCTCTGACCGCTTGGCATGAGCCCAATAGGGCAGAATTGCCTATCCCTTACTCGGTTGAAGTATTGGCTAAGTGCCGGGGAGAAAGTGTCCGCGGAGAGGCGGACTATTACTTGGTCCCAAGTTTGGGGCTTAACGAGAAACAGCTCGGCACATTCTGGAGCATAAAGTCTCCCGATTTGCCGCTTAAAGCTGGTCAGTCAGGCTGGCTGCTGATTAATTTCATGCGCAACCGCTTTCTTCATTTTTCTTGGACCGAAGAAAAGAAGGAAATGACGGAAGAGGGCATGAAAATGTTAACTCCATACGAATACTTAGAGGCCGTTGCGACCATTAGCTTGGTGAAGAGGGTAGATAAAGGGACTAATTTTGAGAAATTTTATTTCTCACCCGAAACCCTCCCCCCGGACAACAACGGCGTCGAAGGCGACTTTTACTCTAAAAGTAAAACAGTAATCTATTCGACTAATGTATTGAAACGGGAGGCTCTAATCATAGATTTTCCGAAGGAAGACTTTATGAGCGAATCGCTGAAGCCGAAAGAAATTTCTTTTTTAATCTTTGCTCGCGGGCAAAACGAAGAAACTATAATTGAGTTTCAGGAACCATTGGTCTCACTTTATGGCAAGAGGGATGTCAGTTACGAAGTAACCAGTATCGGCAGCCTCTAATAAAGACTAAAACCACATTTACAGCTCTCTGAATAACAGGGGGCTTTTTTATTGACAGAAAATGGATTATCCCCTATACTGTTAGTAATTAATTAAATATTCACCTATAAGAAATCTCCTGGATTAGACGGCCATAGCGGCCTAGGTGGCCAGGGGCCTGATCGCAAGATCGGGTTAGGAAATCTTTTTTATTATATGGAAGACAAAAAAATTGAAGAAATGAGCGAATTTGAAAAATTGCTCGAAAAAGACGATATTAAAATTCCGCAGGTCGGAGGTATCGTTAAGGGCAGAGTGGTCGCCGCTTCTAAATCAGAAGTGATGTTGGATATCGACGGTGTCTTAATGGGCATTGTGCGCGGACCGGAGCTCTATAATGAGGTTGAAGAATTTTCTAATTTAAAACCGGGCGACGAAATTGAAGCCGCGGTTATTGACGATGAAAATGAAAACGGCGAATTGGAATTATCTTTTCGTTTAGTTGGCCAGGAAAAAGCCTGGAACACTTTACGCCAAGCTTTCAAAGACAAAACGGCCGTTAAAGTTAAAATCGTGGATGCAAATAAAGGCGGCTTGCTTAGCCGTTACTGCCAGATTGACGGCTTTTTGCCCGTTTCTCAGTTAGCACCGGAAAATTATCCGCGTATCTCGGGCGGCGATAAGAGTAAAATTTTAGAAAAATTAAAATCTTTTGTCGGTCAAGAATTTGAAGTGACTGTTATGACTCTAAGCGAGGAAGACAACAAGGTTATTTTCAGTGAAAAGGATGTTTGGAACAAAAAACAAAAACCGGCGCTCGATAAATATAAGATTGGCTTGCAGGTTGAAGGTAAAATTACCGCGATTACCAATTTTGGCGTCTTTGTTTCTTTCGGTGAAAATATTGAAGGCTTAATCCATATCTCCGAATTAGCTTGGCAGAGAATCGACTCTCCGAGCGAGATGTATAAAGTCGGCGATAAAATTAAGGCGGAAATTATCACTATCGACGGCGCGAAGGTTTTCTTAAGTGCGAAAAAACTTTTGCTCGATCCGTGGTTAGAGGCCAGTGCAAAATATAAAACCGGGCAGATTGTTTCCGGAACTATTCTCAAAATTAATCCTTTCGGTTTATTTGTTAAACTTGACGAAGAGATTCACGGTTTGGCTCATGTCAGCTTGTTAAATCTTGACGGTAAAGATAAAATTACCGATTTATATCAGCCGGGTGAAGTTAAAGACTTCGAAGTAGTTAGTATCTCTCCGGCAGAACATCGTCTCGGTCTGAAGTTGGCCGGTGAAGATGCTAAAACGGCTAAACCGAAAGCGGAAAAAGCGGAGAAAGCAGTAAAAACAAAAAAGAGCACTGAAAAGGAAGAAGTCGCTACCACCGAGACAAAGGAAAAGGAGGAAAAAACTGAAAAGAAAGAAAAAAAAGTAAAAGCGGTTAAGAAAGATAAGTAAAAGACCTGAGACGCAACAATTTATTGTTACTTAGACTGCCCGCTCGGGCAGTCTTTGTTTTTTGAGCCAGGCGACGATATTTGAAGTTGAGGGCGTATTAAGTTTTAGCGTTGGATTGCCAAAAACGCGATTATTACTTATAATAAAAATACTAATATAAGTCTAAATACATGAAAAAATTAATCAGAAATTTTCTCGTCCTCTTCGCTGTTTTCCTACTCATAGCGGCCCTTTTTAGTACTTTTTCCGCATCAAATAACGCTCCTAAAAAAGTCGGGACCGAAGCCTTAATTAACCAAATTAATAGCGACCAAGTCGGCGCAATTGTCGTTAGTGGGAACGATTTATTGGTAACGCTTAAAGACTCAACTAAAGAAACAATCCGCAAAGAAGCCAACGACACCTTGTCTGGCCTGCTTAGTAACTATAAAGTCGATCCGGCAAAAATAACAGCCATTAATATCTCGGTTAAAGACGAAAGCGGCTGGGATTATTTCTTGGTTAATATTTTGCCCTTCTTAATCCCCTTTGTCTTAATCGGCGGTTTTGTTTTTTTCATGCTGCGCGGTATGCAAGGGGCGAATTCTCGTGCCATGAGCTTCGGTCAATCGACGGCCAAGGATTTTAAGCCGGATGAAAAAAATCGCACGACCTTTAAGGACGTTGCCGGCGCTAAGGAGGCTAAGGAAGAATTAAAAGAAATTGTCGAATTTTTACGTTTCCCTAAAAAATTTCACGAGCTCGGTGCGAAGATACCGCGCGGTGTTTTATTATTAGGCGCGCCGGGAACCGGTAAAACTCTTCTCGCCCGCTCTGTAGCCGGTGAAGCGAAAGTTCCGTTTTTTCATATGTCGGGCTCAGAATTCGTGGAAATGTTCGTCGGGGTTGGTGCCTCTCGGGTCCGCTCCTTATTTGATAAAGCGAAAAAAAATGCGCCCTGTATTTTATTTATTGATGAGATTGATGCGGTTGGACGCCGCCGTGGTTCCGGCTTAGGCGGTTCGCATGACGAAAGAGAGCAAACTCTTAACCAGATATTAGTGGAAATGGACGGTTTTGAACCGACTCAAAATATAATTGTGATTGCCGCGACTAATCGTCCGGATGTGCTGGACCCAGCCTTACTTCGTCCGGGTCGTTTTGATCGTCGCGTGATGATTGATTTGCCGGACTTAAAAGATCGGGAAGAGGTGCTCTTAGTCCACGCGCGTAAAAAACCGCTGGCTAAGAATGTTGATTTGAAAAAAATTGCGCAAAGAACGGCCGGTTTTTCCGGGGCGGACTTAGCCAATATTTTAAATGAAGCCGCTATTCTGGCAGCGCGGGGGGATAAAAAAGAAATAGTGAATGAAAATTTATTTGAAGCGATTGAAAAGGTCATGATTGGTCCGGAGAGAAAAAGCCGGGTGATTACCGATAATGAGAAAAAAATTACGGCTTATCATGAAGCCGGCCATGCTTTAGTTTCTCACTTTCTGCCGGATGCCGACCCGGTTCATAAGGTTTCCATAATTTCACGCGGCTCCGCCGGCGGTTATACTTTAAAAGCGCCAGCGGAAGATAGGCATATGCACGCCAAGTCCGAGTTTATCTCAGAAATCGCCGTGCTCTTGGCCGGGCATCTCGTGGAAAAGAAAATTTTTGGAGAGGTGACAACCGGTGCGACTTCGGATCTGCGTCGGGCCACGGCTTTGGCCAGAAGCCTGGTGACTGATTACGGGATGAGCGATCACCTCGGTCCGCGTACTTATGGCGAAAAAGAAGAAATGATATTTTTAGGGAGAGAAATCCACGAACAACGGGATTATAGTGAAAAAGTCGCAGAAAGAATCGATGAAGAAATTACCGGCTTCATTAAACAGGGCGAAGAAAAAGCCCAGGCGATTATCGATGGCCAAAAAGAACAGTTAGAAAAGATTGTGGCTACCTTAATGGAAAAAGAAACGATTGAAAAGGATGAATTTGAGTTAATTGTCGGTCCGAAACCGAAAGCCGCGCTTAAAGCTTAAGCATTTTAATTTGACTAATAACGTCTTTACGTTATACTAAATGAGTAATCATTAATTTTTAATATTTTATGGCAAACCCAAAGAAACAAAAAACCCACGCAGCGACACATAAAGGCCGTGCCCATTTAGCCTTAAAAAAAATCACTTTAACTAAATGCCCGAAATGCGGAAAAATGAGAAAACCTCATACTGTCTGCACTTTTTGCGGTACCTATAAAGGACGCCAAGTTCTTAAAGTTAAAACAAAAACAGCCAAGAAATAATAATATTTATGTCTAATCGACACTTAGCCCGGACGATCGCTCTGCAGACTTTGTTTGCTTGGGATTTTAACGGCAAAAAGGATAGCGATATTGAGCGCTTAACAGCGGAAAATTTTGCTAACTTTGCGCCAAATTTTGATGACGGCGGATTCGTGAAGGATTTGGTCGCCGGTGTCCGCGATAATCTGGCCAAGATTGATAAGTATATTGTTAAATATGCGACGGAATGGCCGCTTGATCAGATAACGACTATTGACCGCAATATTCTGCGCCTTGGTATTTTTGAATTACTCTATAGCCCGGTACCGCCCCGCGTGGTTATTAACGAGGCAATTGAAATCGCCAAGAGTTTTGGCGGCGATTCCTCCGGAAAATTTGTGAACGGTGTTTTGGGGGCGCTTTATAATGATGAACCGAATATCCAAAAACGGGATAATAAAGAGGAAGCGGACGCGGCAAAACTTGAAAACGAAAAAAATAAAGAAGAAAAGACCTTAGAGGCGCCACTTGTTTAGGCGTCTCTTGTCTATATTCAATTAGATTTATATGTCCAGCACTGATTTGGCCAAACTCGAGAAAAAATTAGGCGTTACTTTTAAAGACGAAAGTTTGCTGAGGCAAGCTATGGTCCACCGGTCTTATTTAAATGAGCACCCGGAATTTAAGATTGGCCATAACGAACGCTTGGAGTTTCTCGGCGATGCCGTTTTGGAAATTGTCGTTACGGAATTTTTATACCTTAATTTCACGACCACGCCGGAGGGCGATCTGACTAATTGGCGTGCTTCGCTCGTTAACGCCAAGATGCTTTATGAAATTGCGGCCGAACTTGAAGTGGAAAGTTATTTATATTTGTCTAAAGGCGAGTCGCGCGATAAAAATAAAAAATCCCGCCAATTTATTTTGGCTAATTCAATCGAGGCGATAATCGGTGCGATCTATTTAGACCAGGGAATTGAAGTCGCCAAGCAATTCATTTTAAAAAATGTTGTTTCTAAACTGGATGATATTTTGCGGAATCAGACTTATCTTGATCCGAAGTCGCGTTTTCAGGAAAAGGCTCAAGAACAACGCGGGATTACTCCGCATTATCAAATTATGGACGAGGTTGGTCCTGACCATGCTAAAATTTTTACGGTTGGTTTATATTTAGACGAAGAATTAATCGCGACCGGTAAAGGTTCATCGAAGCAGGAGGCGCAAGTCGAAGCCGCCGCGAGCGGTCTCAAAAAAATGGCTTGGTAAAATATATATGGATATAAATAATCTATTTAAATTGGCCGCAGAGAAAAAAGCATCGGATATCCACTTGCTCTTTGCTCATAATCCGATTTTGCGTATTGACGGCCAGTTGCGGGACATTAATGACGTAGTGCCGGAGGGCAACTTCGCCAAGTTAACGGCGCTTGATCTCGAGGGATTTTTAAATGTGCTTTTAAGTAAAGAGCAGAAAGCAAGATTTTTTGATAAACGTGATTTGGATTTTGGTTATCAAATTGAAAATATTCGCTATCGCGTTAACTGCGCATTCGAAAAAAATAATATCGCGATTGTCGCGCGGGTAATCGATGAGCACATGCCGACTCTTGATGATTTGGGCATGCCTCCGGTCGTTAAAGAATTATTGGATTCTCCCCAGGGCTTTATTTTAATTACCGGTCCGACCGGCTGCGGTAAATCAACCAGCTTGGCAGCCATGATTAATTATATTAATGATTCCCGGCGCTGTAATATCATAACGCTCGAAGATCCGATTGAATATATTTTTACCGCTAACCAAAGTATTATTTCCCAAAGACAACTTGGAACGGATATGCTTAGTTTCGGTTCCGGCCTTAAGCACGTGCTGCGCCAGGACCCTAATGTTATCATGCTGGGTGAAATGCGGGATCTCGAAACGATTTCCACGGCGGTTACTTTGGCGGAAACCGGGCACCTTGTTTTAGCAACCTTGCATACTTATAGCGCGGCTCAAACGATTGACCGAATTATTGATATTTTTCCGCCTTATCAACAAACCCAAATTAAATCTCAACTTTCGGCGGTCTTATCGGCCGTTATTTCCCAGCGCCTGCTTACCCGAAAATCCGGCGGACGCATCGCGGCGCGGGAAATTCTGCTTAATAACGGCGCGGTGGCGAATTTAATTAGAGAAGGGAAAATTGCTCAGATTAAAAGTACGATTGAAACCAATGCTTCAATTGGGATGATTACGCTCGACCGTCATATTAAAGATCTTTACGAGGCCGGAGAGATTAGTCGGGAAACCGCTATCCACCAGATGGAAGATCCAAATAAATTAGATAATTAGACGCCTAAAATAATTAGGAAAATAAAAAATGACCGGAGCGGTCATTTTTTTTGTGTAGGGGCGGAAGGGCGAAAAGTAAAATTAAATAGTTTTATTGAGGCAGCTTATAGCGGTAAAGATAGAAATACTCATCGGTGAGAGAAGGCTTTGTATTTTCTTTGAGGAATAATAAAGAGTGATCATATTGCCCGAGCGGCCAGGTTGATAATATTAAAACGCTACTAACCTTATTTTCCGGCTGCGCATAAAATTGCTCCATCTTATTTTTAATTAGCGGGTACGGCAGGAGCGGTGTGTATTTGGCGAGAACATCCCAAGTCATATAAGTTCCTTTTTCGCCGCGCTCCAGTTCATAGAAACTTTTCCCGGGAAGATAGGGCAGGAGGGCGCTACCGGCTATCGCTGGGTAGCTCACAATTTCTTCGTTAGTTAAATTATTGGCTATTAAATAATTAGCCATTTCTTTCGCTCCGGAATAATTAGTTTTCTGATTTTCATAGTAATAATAAATTCCATAAGCGGCGGAACCAATCAGGCAAGTCAGAAAAAAAACTAAAGCGGAAAAATTTATTAGTTTTCGGACGCTTGACCCTTTGCCGAGGCTAATACTTTCCTTAACCGGGCGGTAATAAAAATCAAGCCAGAAAGCAAAGAGGAAAACTATTAAAAAAAGTCCGTAGTGGCGCGGTGATCCGGAGTTTTTAAAAAGAATAATAAAACTAAGCCAGGCAGAGGACACGAAAAAAAGGAGTTGCGCCCTCCTTGTTTTTAAAAGGGTGAAGCCTAAAAAAATCCAGCCGGAGGCGAGTATCCAGAAATAGGCGGGAGAAATATAAGAGTTATCAAAAAAAGCCAAAAGCGCGGCCGAGAGTGCTCGCACTAAAGAGCTAAGACCATTAAAATGTAAGCCGTCATAAATTTGGTCGGGGTAAGGGAGAAGCATAAAAATAACCGCGACCTGTGACAGCAACATTAAAATAATACTGAAAAGGTATTTTCGCTCCTCGTGTTTATTTTGGAGGCTTTCAATAACGAAATAAAGTAAAAGTAAGGCAGAAAGAGCTAAGGCCTGAATGCCGCTCCAGGTGAAAGCTAAAATAGCTAAAGCGTAGATGAGCGGCCGCCGAAAACGGCTGGGATAAAGTAGGGCGATTAAAAATAAAGTCAGAATCATGAGGCCGTAATTTCTGGCCACGACCGAATACTCAAACAAAAAATAATAAGAAAAGGGCAGGATTAATTTTACGGATTTTGGCAGAGGCGAATAAAAGAGTAAAAGAAAGATGGCCAAAGCGGTAAATATGTAGTTTAGAATAAATTCGCTCGCGTAAGGCGCACCACTCGCGGCAAAAGGATATAATATAAAGTGCCATAAAGGCGGAGTACCTTCGTAGGGCAGTTGTTTGATTATCCCAATTGGATTTAAATCGCGCGCAATGAGCCAGCTTTGGGCTTCGTCCCGCCACGGCTGATGAATTATTGCGCCGTATAAGGTTATCGCCAAGTAAAAAACGAAAACTGCTATCAGTGCCAATTTTCCGGATTGCTTTTTGAAATGTAAAAATAAATTATTCATGATAATCATCTTCCGTATTAACCGCCCAGATATTACTTTTATCGATTTGGCCGCGGGCAATATTATCCACGGCCGTCAGGGCGCTTAAGATTGAGTGATCCATATTATTATAGCGGTGCTGCCCGTTGCGGCCGATTAAATAAAGATTGGAAATCGAGTCGAGATAGTTTCGCAGTTCGGGGAAACGGTTGTATGTTCCGAAATAAGCGGGGTAGGCCTGGGCTTGGCGGTAAACTGTCCCATCATAAAAATCAGTGCTTGACGCGATACCGATTTTTTCTAATTCAACTCTCGCTAAGTTTATTAAGCTTTCGTCATTAGCTGACCATAGTTCATCGTCTGCGTTGCAGAAAAATTCCGCTCCTAATAAGATTTTATCCCCCTCTTTTAAGAGCGCCGGACTAAAATTATTAAAAATATCGAGGCGACCAATTTTTACGCCTTCGTCGTGAATATAAATCCAATTATCAGAGATTAAGGGGGAAGAATTTTTTTTATTCGGTCCTGAACTAATATTTAATTTATTATAAATGAGGGCCACGAGGATTAGGTTGCGATAAACCAGGCCGGAAGCAATCTTTTTAATTTCCATAGGGGCGGCTTCCGTTTTGGCAATTAAGTCTTGCAGCGCTTGCGTAGAAAAATAATAATCTCCGGAGTAATTACTTATTTCTTGCGTGAGTGGATTCCAAGCGTTAACGGAAATAAGTTTACCCCCTTCAACTTTAAGGGCGAGAACGTCGCTATTTAAAATGATTTGACCGCCACGCTCGGTAATGATGTCGGCCATGCGTTCATACATTTCGCCGGCGCCTAATTTAGGATAAGAAAAATTGTCGATTAAACTTGTTTCTCGGGAATGATAATTAAAACGAAAAGACTTTTTAAAATATTCCGTGATTATTTTTTTAATAGATAGGTTTTTTATTCTCTGCGCTCCCCAGCTTTTTGGAATTTGAGCACAGTCTTCTCCCCAGATTTTTTCGGTATAGCTTTTAAAAAAAGTCAGATATAATTCACGCCCAAAACGGTTAATGAAAAAATCCTCTAAGCTTATTTCCGGCTTAATCGGTTTCAGGCGGACGCTGATGTAGCCGCTAATAATACGCTCAATTTTTTTTAGTCCCAGTTTTTTTAAATTTTTTACACTTAATTTTATTGGGTAGTCAAAAAAGTTATCTTGATAATGAATGCGCGTTAAGCGCTTCACGTCTAAAAATTCACCCTTAGCTTTCGGCAGTATTCTTTCCCAAAGAGCGGATACGACCGGGGATTTGGTAAAAAAACGGTGAGGACCGACATCAAAACGCCAACCCTTATAATTAATTGTTTTCGAGATGCCGCCAACTTGAGAATCACGCTCAATAATAATCGGTTTTATGTCGGTTTTGGCCAAAAGTTCATAAGCGGCCGACAAACCGGCCGGACCCGCGCCGATGATAATGGCATATTTCTCTTTTTTATCGTTACCGGAACTAATCATAATGAATATTTAAGGGGCTTATCTTATTTAATTATATATTATAAAAGCGATCTGGAATAGGGAAAAGGAGCACTCTGAAAATGCCCTAATTTAGGCCATTTTTCCAGTATCAGCGAGGCCTTGACATTATTTTTAAAACAGCTATAATTGTTAACAGTTTCAACAGGGCTATAAAAGCCGAAAATAATATGCAAAAAACGTTAAGAAATTATCCTAATCAGCGATTCTAAATAATTGGCTATTTTGCGATTACTTAGAACCGCCGAAAAGCGGTTTTTTTGCGCCCCTGAGTCCGTTAACAATTCATGTTAGAGTAAAGACATCAAAAATATAAGTAAACCGACGTCTTATTCCCGAATCTCAAATTTTTCGTCCGAGATAAGGGGCTGTAATAAGAAGTCAAAAACACGTTTCTATTTTTAAAATAAAAGCGTGGGAAAATCTCAATAAGAGTATATGGTGGATGCCTTGACATAAGAAGACGATGAAGGACGTAGCAGCCTGCGATAAGCTGCGGTGAGGTGGCAAGCAACCTTTGACCCGCAGATCTCCGAATGGGGAAACCCCCTCTTTTGAAGAAAGAGGAAGCTCAGCCTTTTAGGCGAGCTGGAAGACCCGGCGAACTGAAACATCTTAGTAGCTGGAGGAAAATAAAATAACAATCATTCCCTGAGTAGTGGCGAGCGAAAGGGGAGGAGTCTAAACCGAAATAACTGAGTAATTGGTCGAGTTCGCTCGATTGATTACGGAAGGTTCTGGAACCACATGTTTTTTCGGTGTTGCAAGACCTAGTGCCTATTGCCAGATCAATGGGGCGAAGTAAAAAAAGACAATTTCTAATTGAATGAGCTGGAAAGCTCTGCCAGAGACGGTGATAGCCCGGTAAGTGAAAGGAATTGACTCTTCGTGGCTAGTGTTCTTAAGTAGGGCGGAACTCGTGAAATTCCGTCTGAAGCCAGGTCGACTATGACCTAAGACTAAATACTTCTTATGATCGATAGTGAACAAGTACCGTGAGGGAAAGGTGAAAAGCATCCCGTTTAGGGAGGTGAAATAGTACCTGAAACCATATACTTACAAAGAGTCGGAGCCCCGCAAGGGGTGACGGCGTGCCTATTGAAGAATGAGCCAACGAGTTTGTTCTACGTGGCTTGCATAATCTCCTCCGGAGAGCATGCAGAGTGAAAGCGAGGGTTAATAGCCCGTTTGTGTATCGCTCGTGTTTTACACGAGCTGTAAAGCTCGCGTAACGCGAGTGATACATTCGTCGCGTGGACAAGACCCGAAGCCGGGTGATCTAACCATGAGCAGGTTGAACTTCATCGAAAGATGGAGGAAGGACCGAACCCATTAGCCGTGCAACACTATGGGATGACTTGTGGTTAGCGCAGAAATTGTAATCGAACTCGGCAATAGCTGGTTCTCCTCGAAATAGCTTTTGGGCTAGCCTCGAATGTTGACTGCAGGGGGTAGAGCACTGGATGAGGGCGGGTCGCAAGATACCGTCTTCAATCAAACTCCGAATACTTGCAGGTATAATTCGGGAGTCAGACTATGGGCGCTAAGGTCCATCAGTCAAAAGGGAAACAGCCCGGATCACAATCTAAGGTCCCTAAATCTATACTAAGTGTAAAAGGTGGTGTTGTGACTACGACAGTTAGGAGGTTGGCTTAGAAGCAGCCATCCTTTAAAGATAGCGTAATAGCTCACTAATCAAGTTGTTTCGCGCCGAAAATTTATCGGGGCTAAGTATAGTACCGAAGATGTGAACTTTCTAAATTTATTTAGGGAGTGGTAGAGGAGCATTCCCTTCAGCGTCGAAGCCACGTCGTGAGGCGTGGTGGAGCGGAGGGAAGGGAGAATGTTGGCATGAGTAGCAAAAAGGCGGGCGAAAACCCCGCCCATCGAAAACCTAAGGTTTCCTGGGCAACGCAAATCGACCCAGGGTTAGTCGATCCTAAGGCGTATCCTGTGTAGTGCAGGAGCTAGCCGATGGATGAGCTGGTTAATATTCCAGCACTACTGTTGTTTTCCGAAGGGGGGACGCAAGTCTAAAGTTTAAGCGTGCTATGGTATGTACGTTCTTTGTCTCAAGAAACGGTCTAGGCAAATCCGGGCCAATAGTTTCAAGAGATTGAGAAGAGATAAAACCGCAAGGTCGAGTCAATTTAAGTGGAAGATTTGACTAGAAAAACCTCTAGGGCTAAGGCAACAGTAATCGTACCGTAAACCGACACAGGTAGGTGAGGCGAGAAGCCTCAGATGTACGAGAGAAACTTCGTTAAGGAACTCGGCAAAACAGCGGCCGTAATTTAGAGATAAGGCCTGCCCCAGCAATGGGGCCGC
>JBAZKQ010000003.1:0-60397 GCA_041650715.1 Patescibacteria group bacterium
TGACTGCAGCCTCCCGTAGGAGTCTGGGCAGTGTCTCAGTCCCAGTGAGTGGGGTCATGCTCTCGCACCCCATACCCGTCGTAGCCTTGGTGGGCCGTTACCGCACCAACTAGCTGATAGGCCATAGGCTCCTCCCTAAGCGCCGGAGCTTTAATCAAAGAACTTATGTTCCTTGATACTATCGAGTATTATCCTCGCTTTCGCAAGGTTATCCTCGTCTTAGGGGTAGATTGCCAATGTGTTACTCTCCCGTTTGCCATGTCTGTATTGCTACAGACATTCGACTTGCATGCCTTAGACACGCCGCCAGCGTTCATCCTGAGCCAGGATCAAACTCTCTAAATTTGATTGACTCGATAGAAACTAATGTTTCTATTGATATGTGATTCCGTTTTTAAAACGGAGAAATTTTTTATTTACGAATTGATGCCAATTAGCACCAAAATTTTAACCATCACCATGATTGTTTGTTATGAAGTTTTTAACGTTCGAAATAGACAGAAAAAAACAGAGATATAAACAATATCTTGTTTTCGTGTAATATTCTGTTTTAATTTTTGATAAGGTTATTTTATACTAATAAAAAATAGATGTCAAGGGCAGCTTATATATAGGGTTCATTGAATATTACTGAAGTAATATTTTGTTGACTTTTAGCTATATTTAAGCTATAAATATGTTATTATAATATATATTATAAAAAATATATGAGTTCAAAATTTGCGGCCAATTTTGGGGAAACAAATTACCCGGGCAAGATTCAAGAGCTAAAAGCGGAGAAAGAGGAAAAGAAGAAGGAATTTGTCAGAAATGAGCAACCATTTGATGATAATGCAATAAATGCCGCCGAAAGACTAAATCCAATTGATCCTGAGAATAGATATAATAGTGCGGCGGCCGAAGAGCAAATTATAGAATCCGCAAAAAAATTCAAAACGGCCGAAGATGTAGTTGACGAGGATCAGGATGAAAATTCGATTATTAATGCCGTTGATGAAAAGATTAGTCTGGAAAAGGCGAGCCTGGCTATAAGTGATCCTTATGACTATGCGGATGTAATTGAGAAATTGTTCCTGTCGGCCCAAGCCAAGGGTGATAAAAAGGAAATGGATGATATTCTTGATCGGACTTCCCTCTTTATAAAACAGTATCAAAAATTATTAGGGCGCAAGCTCGACAGTGAGGAAGAAAAAGATAGAGTTGAAGCCATGTTTAAAGAAATAGTTGGTGAGGTCGCCTATATAAAAGAAGGAGACGCGCAGAGGACGGAGCTTTTATCAGATTTTAGGGAGCCAAGAAATGCGCGCCCCGGGCAAGATAAAGGCAGTAAAATCTACTACGCTGCCAATGATAAGGTGGGTAGAGGATTTTTAACACAGGCCGAGGCTGATCGTGATGCCGCCGCCCGGGCGGAAAAAAACAAAAATAAAGGCAATATCAATAATAAAAAAACATCAGTGATTTCAGGTTTGGCTCAGGAATTAAAGGCATTCAACCCTTTTACTGGCAAAAAAGAAAGCATTAATAATAGAAGGGTTAATTAAACAAAAATCCAATGCGTATAAAATTTCATCGTGTCGAAAGAAAAGAAGAACCTACTTTTCGGTCTAACCACCAGATTAAAGTGCCGGAGGTTTTTGTGATAGACGAAACTAATGAAGCACTGGGCGTCATGACGATCGAAGAGGCAATCGCGAAAGCGCAAGAAGCCGACCTGGACTTGGTCGAGGTAAATCCTAAGGCCAATCCGCCGGTCGTAAAAATTGTGAATCTTGGACAATTAAAATATGAAAGAGAAAAATTGGCCCATAAGCAGAAAATGCAGCAGAAAAAAGTAGAGACTAAGAATATCCGCTTAACTTTCCGCATTAGTGACCATGACCAAGAAATGCGAGTTGTGCAGGCGGAAAAGTTCTTAGCGAAGGAAAACAAGATTAAGGTAGAGTTAATTTTACGCGGTCGCGAAAGACAATATCCGCAGAAGGCTGCCGAAATTGTGCGTAATTTTACAGCAAAATTGCAGGCCAAACCAGGTTTGGCGGTTGAGATTGAACAGCCCTTGACAAATCAAGGAGGAAGATTTACTATTATATTGATCAATAAAAAATAAAAACCCGTTAAATTCAGGTGTTTGCCTGATTTTTTAATCTGGAAATATATGTCAAAAATAAAGACCCATAAAGCCACGGTCAAACGTTTCAAAAAAACGGCCACTAATAAACTGATGCAGCGTAAAGGCGGGCAGGATCATTTTAATTCTCGTGATACCGGTAACGCTACTCGTAAAAAACGCCTTGATATCAAGACGAGTAAGACCATTACCAAAACTATTCACATGTTAACCCCATATAATTAATCATTATTTGAAATTGAACATATGCCAAGAGTAAAAAGAGGAATGACCCATGTAAAAAAGAGACGGAAATTGCTTAAAGCCGTTAAAGGTTATAAATGGGGTCGTAAAAAATTAGTTAAACTTGCCAAGACTGCTCGGACTAAAGCCGGAGCGCATGCTTATGTTGATCGACGCAAAAAGAAAAGAACTATGCGTGGTTTATGGCAAATTAAGATTAATGCCTTCGTGCGCGAGTACGACTTGTCTTATTCTCGTTTTATAAATTTGCTAAAAATAAATAAAATTGAAGTTGATCGGAAGATTTTAGCCGACTTGGCCGTATCTAATAAGGAGACTTTGGCGGCCATCATCAACAAGATTAAGAAATAATATGATGTTCTGGATTAAAATTATCCAAGTTATCGTCGCTATTCTCTTAATGGTGGCAATTTTAATGCAAAATAGGGGCACCGGTCTAGGCGGCGTTTTTGGCGGCTCGGGCGGTGTTTATCTTACTAAGCGTGGCTTAGAAAAGAAACTTTTTTTAGCTACTATTATTTTAGCGGCTATCTTCATTTTATTGTCTCTCGGCGTGTTTATCAAAGCTTAGAGCAACTCTCAGCACGTGAGTAATTTATAAAATTACTGTGATCTCACTAAAAAAGAAAACAAAGTTAAATGCAAAAAGGGCGAGTCAGGTCTTGTCTTTTTTTGGTTTAGCCAAAAAAAATAAATTAAATCAAGCTGAGATTGATCGTAAATTAGTCTATACCCTGTCGGCTCGGAAAATACCCAATGGTGGCCAAATCAGACATCTTAATAAATTTTTAAATCCGAAAGAAAACTTGATAATTAAAATTTGCGCTCTTTTTATTCTGGTTAATGCTGTTTATTTGGGAATTACTTTTTTTCAAAAACATTTACAGTATGCCCCGGTTGCCGGCGGTGAATATATAGAGGGTATAGTGGGGTACCCTAAAATTGTTAATCCGCTTTACGCGGTAAATCGTGATGTCGATAGCGACCTCAGCAGTCTTGTCTATTCCAGCCTTTTTAAATATGATCAAAGCGGTGCCTTGGTTAATGACTTGGCAGAGACAGTATCCATCAGTAATGATAAAGAGTATACGATTAAGATTAAGGACGGTGCGGTTTGGCAAAATGGCGATAAGTTAACGGTTGATGATATTATCTTTACCATTAGTGCGATTCAAAATGCGGACTACCATTCTCCGCTGCGCGCGTCTTTAAGCAGCGTTGAAACTGCCAAGATAGATGAGCAAACTTTAAAAATTACGCTGGGGGCTCCCTATGCACCTTTTCTTGAGGTCTTAACTTTCGGTATTCTTCCGAAAAATATTTGGGAAAATGTTAATCCCAGTTCAGTGGCTTCTTCCGATATGAATTTAAAGCCGATCGGGTCGGGACAGTATAAGTTTAAATCATTCCTCAAAAATAAAGACGGTGATATCAAAGAGTACAATTTGGTATTTAATAATTCTTATTACGGACGAAAACCATTTATCAGTGCCGTAAAATTTAAATTTTTTAACGATTACACAGAAGCGACCAAAGCCTTAAATGATAATCAAATTGATGGCTTGGGTTATTTGCCTTTTGATGAGCGCAAAGATTTGGTGGCGAAAAATGCATTAACGTTTAATGAATTATTGCGCCCACAAATCGTTGCCCTTTTCTTTAATAGTGGTAATGATAAGGCGCTCGCGGATAAAACAGTTCGTGTTTCCTTGGCGCAAGCGATAGATAAAGATCAAATCATTAAAGATGTTTTTTCCGATGTCTATAAGAGAGCGGATGGACCGATTTTGTCTACCAGCTATGCCTACGACGATGCAATCGCCAAGTATGCTTATTCGCCACTTGAAGCCGAAACAAATATCAAAAATAAATTGGCCTCGACTACCCTCACGGTGATTGATTCGGGTACAAACGTGGCTGTGGCGGAAGCCGTTAAAGCGTATTGGGAAAAAATTGGCGTCGCCGTTGAAATTAAAGTAGTCCCTGGAGAACAGGCAGCCGATATTATTAAAAATCGCGCTTTCGAAATTCTTCTTTACGGCGAATCAGTCGGCGGCGATCCGGATGTTTATGCTTTTTGGCACTCCTCTCAGATCGGCGCTAAAGGCTTGAATCTCGCCAGCTATAATAATCAGGAGGTTGATAAGTTACTCGCGGATGCGCGCGCCACAACCGATATTGCAACTCGCATTGAAAAATATAAAAAATTTCAGGAAGATGTCGTGAACGACGTTCCCGCTATCTTTCTATATTCACCAACCTATACTTACGTGCAGAGCAAAAAACTCAAAGGCTTTAATGGTTCAATGGTAATTGAACCGGACAATCGCTTCGCAAGTATTGCCGATTGGTATTTAAAGACCAGTAAAAAATTAGTGTGGTAATTTAAAGTGTATTTTTAACACCCAGTTTAAACCACATTTATATAACTCATAAAACTTAATAATTAATCAGATGTTCGTAAAACAACAAAGTCTTTCGACGGCGACAACGCCTCGGAAAAATTTTCCATCTCGTTCTCCCCGGCCTAATGTCGGTGTGAGCAGCACGGAAACACCGGCAGCGACGAAAAATAGGCACGCAAATCGACCTAAAAATTTTCGTCCCCAGCCCATTAAAAAAGCAACAAATAACCAAGCCGTTTCGGCCAGCGGTCCGGGTCTAAAAATCATTCCGCTCGGCGGGCAGGAAGAAGTCGGACGCAACTGCACCGTATTTGAATATGATAATGACATCATTATTTTAGATATGGGTCTTCAATTTGCGGACGAAGACATGCCTGGAATCGACTATATTATTCCCAATGTCTCTTATTTGAAGGGTCGGGAAAAAAATATTCGAGGCGTGATATTTAGCCATGGTCATCTTGATCATATCGGCGCCGCTCCGATTCTTTTGGAACAATTGGGCAATCCGCCGATAATTGGTCGCAAATTGACCTTAGCGATGATTAAACACCGCCAGGAGGACTATAAGCGCGGCACGACGAAGAGCCTTAAGACAATTACCGTGAATACGCTTGACCAAAAAATCGCTTTGGGCAAATTTCAAATTAGCTTTTTTCAAGTTGAGCACTCCGTTATTGATGCGGTCGGCGTTATTATTCAAACACCGCATGGCACCGTAATCCATCCGGGCGACTGGATGATGGAATCTGACCCGCTTGAAGGAGCGGTTGTTGGTTATGAGCACTTAGCTCTCCTCCCTTCACCGCGGATTTTGATGTTAGAAAGCTTAGGCGTTGCCTATTCTAAGGAAAGAGTTCCGGCGCGAACAACGCAAAATAATTTGGAAAAATTAATTAGCGAAGCCCCGGGCAGAGTGATTATCGGTACCTTTGCTTCTCAGTTGGAACGTATTACCCATCTTTTGGAGTATGCGGCCAAAATCGGCAAGAAAGTAGCGCTTGATGGTTATGGCATGAAGTTAAATGTCAAAATCGCACAAGAACTTGGTTATATCCCGGCTCATAAAAATATTTTAATTCCGATTGAAGATATTCATAAATATCCGGAAAACAGAATTTTAATTATATGTACGGGAGCCCAAGGTGAGTCAAACGCCGTTTTTTCCCGCATTGTTAACGGTAATCACCGTTACGTAACGATAAAGAAGTCAGACGTCGTCGTCTTCTCTTCCTCGGTTATTCCCGGCAATGAGCGCTCGGTCCAAAAAGTTAAAGATCAGCTTTATCGTTTAAGCGATAACGTTATTCATAGCAGTATTATGGATGTTCACTCCGGTGGCCATGCAAATGCCGAAGATATAAAAAATATTCTTCATCAGATTAAACCCGATTATTTTTTACCGGTTTACGCTAACCACTATATGCTTGTCGAGGCTAAGAAATTGGCCTTGCGTGAAGGTTTCCGCGAAGACCAGATTAGTGTACTTGATAATGGACAAATTATAAAATTCCAGAGAGACCACAAGGCGCTTGTTCTTAAAGAAAAAGCGAATACGGATTATGTGATGGTTGACGGACTTGGAATTGGCGATGTTTCCGAAATCGTCCTGCGTGATCGCCGCATGATGGCCGACGACGGTATGATTGTGGTAATTGCAACAATAGACGCGAAGACAGGCGACATCATCGGCAACCCCGATTTAATTTCGCGTGGCTTTATCTACATGAAGGAAAATCGTGACTTGATCGAAAAAACGCGGATGAAAGTAAAAAAGATCGTTAAAGATAAAAACCCGATGTCCGCAGCGGATGATGACTATATAAAGAACAAAATTCGAAACGAAATCGGACAATTCCTCTTTACGGCTACTCAGCGCCGCCCGATGGTTTTGCCTGTAGTTATTAAGGTTTAAGTAATAATATTTAGTTCGGCCGTTTAATCCATATAAAAAATCCCCAAATCGGGGATTTTTTGCTGTTCATAAGCTGTGGATAAAACTATTGACAAGTATATCTACTTGTGATATATTACATAGTCAGTCAAGCAATAAGTTTTGTATTTAAAAAGACCGCTTTAAACGGGTCAGGCACGACAAGCATGGGGATTTTCTTGCTAGGGTTTTTCCGGCATTGCGCTCGAAAGTGCCTAGAAGAAATTTTCTTGCCTACCCGTTTAAGTCGGTCTTTTTTTATTCGAAAGATCGGTCTTTGCCGACGATAACATTTACTTTGTCGCGCATAATGCCAATCTCTACCGGTGTCTCTATTTCGAAAACTCCATCGACTATCAATTTTTCCACGGCGTTAGTAATTTTTAATTTATTAACGGTAATGATCGATTCGTCGCGGCGGCGTGTTCTAATTAAAATATCAAGCTTGCCATCGTGCGGGTTTGATTTGATAGTTTCTCTTTGGTCACTTAATAAATTAATTATGCGCACTTCCCCTTTGTCTTCGATTTCTAAACTGTAATCATCTATTTCTAAAGTCGTGCCAGCGCTTTGAATAGTTGCCTGATTAAGAAAATAGTATTTTCCGATCATGCCTAAATCAATTTTTTCCACGCGTCTGGCAAGTAATATATTGCAGGCTTCATCAATGTTTTTAATGCCAAAAGAAGAAGCGATAGAATTATCATCGCCGATTGGAATCAAGCCAAGGAGTGTCTTTTTTTGGAAATCGCCATATATTTCCGTATCGATAATGGAACCGATAATTTTATTTACTGTTTGATTATTGCCAACAGCAATAATGGTTTTTGCACCCAGTTTTATTTCATTTTGGATAGTTCCCTTTATATTCTTGATTCCGCCGAGTCGGATAATTTTACCATTGAGGCCGAGATCGGTTAAACGAATTTCAAGGCGATTGAGAGCACGATTGTGTTTGGCTTTATTTAAATATTCGTCGTATATATAGACGTGCATAGTTTTTCTGAAAACGCTTTACTGTTTTTCAACTTCCGCACTTTCGTCGTCAATTTTTTTTGTATGACGGTGATCATCAGTGACCATTAATAGTTGCCCATTAATAATCGCCCCTTTCTCAATTGAAAGTTCTCCGTACTGAACATCACCGTAAATTTTAGCGGTCCCGCCGAGTGCTAAGTAGCCGCGCGTCTTAATGCTGCCGCGAACTTCGCCGTTAATGGCGGCATCTTTCGACTCCACGTTAGCCGTTACCCTGGCGCTTTCGCCAATGTATAGGTTGGCATTGGTTTTTATTGAGCCTTCAAGCGCGCCTTCGATTATAATGTTTCCCTGCCCCTGAAAATTTCCCTTAACTTTGATAGAGGCACCGATAATGGTCTCGGCGTCTTTGATTTTTTCTAATTTGTTTTCCTTGGTAAACATAAAGATTTACAAATTTATTTAGAGGATTGATTATGATTTAATTTTAGGCCAATCAATCGTTAATGTCAAAGAATAATCATTGATAATATTTGCGCTGTAAGCTAAAATATGGGCAGTGGCAAAGAGTCGTTGGAGCTCTATTAAATGGCTCAAATAGGCGAAATTTGGTCTTCGTAGTTCAACGGATAGAACAAGAACCTCCTAAGTTCTAGATCCAGGTTCAATTCCTGGCGAGGACACGTTGTTAGCTATTATTAGTAATTATTATGCTAATATTAGTAATATATTGTTGTTATTTGACAAATCTGTATTATTCTGTTAGTATTGACTGCTATTGACATACACGCTGATTTAGCTATAATCTTAGGGTAGTTTCAGTATGCTAATGTTTAAAGAGAGCCAATTGTTCCTTAAGGAACAATTTGTATAAGGGCCATTAGCTCAGTTGGCTAGAGCGCTTCCATGGCATGGAAGAGGTCAAGGGTTCAAGTCCCTTATGGTCCACAATATAAAAGCCCCACAAAGTGGGGCTTTTATATTGTGCTTTGGGGACTTGAACTGGTTGGAAGCGAGATGCGAGTCGAGTCGGAAGACGAGACGAGCTATCGAGCGTCGGACAACCCGCCGGGGGCGGGTTGGACGCCAACCCTGGACGAGCGAAGCCGCCGCGCTTCTGGCGGCGGCAAGCGAGAGAGTCCCTTATGGTCCACAATTTAAAAGACCTCACCTGCGTGAGGTCTTTTAAATTGATTGATTTGAAATAAGGGACTTGAATGCCGGAGGCGATGCGCACTTGTGCGCCGCCGAGGCCGGGTCGGGGCGCTTAGTGAGCGCAGTTCGCGATTTTAGCGAACAAGCGAGACTTAGCGACCGTGACCAAGTTACTCTATCTATTAAAAAAGCCCGATATTTTAAATCGAGCTTCAAAATGTGTCTTGGCTTTTAAATCGACGGTAATAGTAATAAAAAAACATACCACCGATAATAGTTGTCCCGCTTGAAATCGCAATTCCAAAATCGCCAATCTTCCATCCGTAAAATAGCCAAATGCTTGAACCGGCAATGATTGAAAGAATAAACCTCGGCTCAATGTTACGTACTTTTTTAGTACGAAATAATTCGCGCACAAGATGGGTAAATACAAACAAAGCTAAGACGAGAACAACCAGTAGAGACCACTCCTCTTTAATGAAGAGTATGCAGGGAATTACTAAAACAAAAAATGGCGAAAAAAGGAGCTCTTTTCTGAAGCTACCATTTTCCTTCAGCTTAAACTTGATTAACCCTGCAATAATTGGTAGGAAAAAGAATCCGACCAAATTATTTAGGATTATCGATCCGCTGCCAATTTTAATTCCGTAAATAAGATACGACATGAAGTAAAAAAATTGAAAGGCAAAGAAAGTTAATGGCAGTGTTTCGCCGGATTGATTTTGCCAAATCTTTTTACTCTGTTTAAGCATTCCCCAGGCTTGAATAATAGCCGTTAGTAAAGCAATTAAAACAACTATACTAACGGAAGTGAAGTGTCCGTGCTCAATAAAGTCACGGTATTCAATAAGCCCCTGAAAAAAATTTACTAAGTTTTTAAAGACCATTTTGCTAATTGTATATTAGTATATTCCGCCAAATTTTGGAGATTGTCAAATATAATTTGGGATCAAATAAAGTAATCAACAGGGAAGCTATTTAAGTCTACAATTTTGTAGACCGAAGTTAATATATTAACTAATATTAGCATAATTACGGTTTCGGATAAAGTGTGCATAAGCTGTTCGTATGTCGAATTTAATTACTAACATTTAAATAAAAAAATAAATACGCCGACCTTAAACAGCCTTAGACTCAGTTTGCTTTTAGGTCTAAATCAATTTATAATTAAATGGTAATTTATTTAAATTATTATTTATGTACGATTTAATTATAATCGGTTCAGGCCCGGCAGGAATGACAGCGGGCCTATACGCCGTCAGGCGTGAAATGAAGACTTTAATTATTGGTAAAGAGGTGGGTGGCCAAATGGTTTGGGCGAGCGATGTAGAAAATTATCCTGGATTTGAAAAAATACCGGCCTTCGAATTAATAACGAAGTTTAAAGATCAAACTTTACATTCCGGGGTAGAAATGAAAGATGATGAAGTTAAGAGGGTAGAACAAACAACAGAGGGGACTTTTTTGCTTCATACCAATAAAGAGACATTCGAGGCCAAAACGGTGATTGTGGCCATGGGCTTGTCGCCGCGTCGCTTGGCAGTCGATGGTGAAATGGAATTTACCGGTCGCGGTGTTTCTTATTGCGCCAATTGCGATGGCCCCTTTTTTCGCCAGAAAACAGTGGCGGTGATAGGTGGAGGGAACTCGGCGCTTGACGCGGCAGAAGTATTATCAAAAATTGCGAGTCAGGTTTATCTTGTCCATCATGGACCCAGCTTTAAGGCATTTGATGCTTTGGTCGCGGAAGTTAAATCGCATACTAACATCGAGATTTGCTTAAATAGTGAATTAAAACAAATAGCGGGGAAGGATAATGTCGAAAAAATAGTGGTCCGCGATGTGCTAACTAATAAGGAACGTGAAATCGCGCTGGATGGCGTCTTTATTGAGGTTGGGCGCATTGCCAGCACCGACCTCGTGGCGGAATTTGTGGATCGCAACGAAAAAAATCAGATTATAGCCAATAGCAAGACACAAACAAAAACTCCGGGCTTATTTGCGGCGGGAGATGTGACCGATTGCGAGTTCAAGCAAATCACCATTGCTATGGGGCAGGCAACGGTCGCCGCTTTAAGCGCCTATCAATATCTACAATTAAAATCCGGGCAATCTTTTGTCGCCAAGAACTATTAATTATTGCTATAATGTAATTATGACAACAAAGAGCATTAATTTAATTGCAGCCGACATGGGTTACGGCCATCAGCGGGCGGCTTACCCGCTCCTTGATTTGTCCGGCGGCGAGATTATTACTATAAATAATTACCCCGGCATTCCCGAATGGGAAAAGAAATATTGGATTAATAGTTTGCGCTCGTACGAGAGAATATCGCGCTTTAAAAAAGTTCCTATTTTAGGGCCGGCCGTTTTTAGAATAATGGATAACTTTCAAAAAATCGGAAACTTTTATCCGTTTCGAGATTTGTCCGCCCAGTCGACCCAACAAAAATTTTTTTTTCGGGCGATTCGAGCCGGCTTGGGGAAACATCTAATTAGCAAGCTAAATTCCAGTGGCTTACCATTCTTAACGACTTTTTTTGTAGCCGCCTATATTGCGGAATACCATCAGTATAAAGGAGATATTTATTGCTTAGTCTGTGATACAGATGCTTCACGCGCCTGGGCGCCGCTCGACCCAAAAAATAGTCGTACTAAATTCTTAGTGCCAAGTGAAAAAGTAAAAGAAAGATTCTTAATGTACGGAGTAAAATCGGAAAATATTATAATCAGCGGTTTCCCTTTGCCGAAAGAAAACGTGGGCGCAAATAAAGAAATTTTAGAAAATGATTTGGCACGGCGCGTTAAACTACTTGACCCATCGGGACGCTATCAGGATCTTTATCAGTCGCTCATAGAAAATGTTTTGCCGGAATCTGATGAAAAGGCGGAAGCAGGGACGAGACCGCTTACTTTAAGTTTTGCTGTGGGCGGTGCCGGTGCGCAAAAAGAAATTGGCGGTATAATTTTGAATAAATTATTACCTCAAATTAAAGCGGGACAATTGCGGCTTAACTTAATTGCCGGCAATCGTCCGGAGGTACGGCAATATTTTTTAGAACAGCTGCGGCTTAATAATTTGACTGAAGGGACTAAGGTGCGCATAATCTACGCGCCCGATAAAATTGAATATTTCAAAAAATTTAATTTGAGCTTACGGGAAACGGATATACTTTGGACAAAGCCCTCGGAGCTTTCTTTCTATTGTGCTTTAGGATTGCCAATTATTATGTCAGTGCCGGTCGGTTCGCAGGAAGACTATAACCGACAGTGGCTCCAAACAATCGGCGCTGGCGTTGATAGCCTTGATCCGAAATACGTTGACGAGTGGTTGCCTGATTTTTTGAAGTCGGGAAGACTGGCACGCGCGGCGATGGACGGATATTTGAATGCCGAGCAAATGGGTGCTTACAATATTGAGAAGATAATTAGCGATTAATTATTTATTTTTTATTTATGTCTTGGATTCTGGTTGCCCTCTTAGCCTATTTTTTTCTGGCCTGCGCCAATTTATTCGATAAGTTTTTGGTGGATAACGTGGTTTCAAGCAGCCAGGCCTATGCTTTTATTGCCTGTCTGATGGGTGCCTCAGTCGTAGTCGCCGCTCCCTGGCTTTTACAGTGGCCGGGTTTTTATTGGTTAATTCTCGACTTGCTTAGTGGCGCTGTTTTTGCCGTTGCCCTATGGCTTTTATACGAGGCGCTAAGGCGCGGTGAAGCTTCTCAGACTCTCGTCTTTGTGGGCGCGCTCACACCAATTTTTTCCATTATATTCTCGATGGTGTTTTTTAAAGAACACTTTTCAACCTTGGAGTGGTTTGGTTTTGCCACTTTAATTTCCGGTTCACTTATAATTGCCTTACTCCCCAAAGATAAAAACTTGTTTGCCCGCCTCATGCTTAAGTTAAGGATAACGCAAAACATTAAATCGGGCTCCCTGCTTATTGCCCTGTTTGCCGCCTTGGCCTACTCAGTATATTTTATAGCTTCTAAATATACTTATAGCGCCCAACCTTTTGCGAGCGCCTTTATTTGGAATAGGTTGGGGGCGGCTATTTTCGTTTTGTTATTTTTAATTCGCAAAAGAGATCGGGAAAAAATATTCGGTGCTTTCCAGAAACCGAAACATAATAAACATAAGGTGTTAGTTTTCTTTAACCAGATTATGGGCTCTTTGGGATTCGTCTTGCAGAACTACGCGATTTTTCTTGGTTCGGTTGCGCTGGTTAATGCTTTCCAGGGAGTGCAATATGCGTTTATTATTATTCTCAGTTCGATTTTGGCAGTTTTGTCTCCTAAATTACTTAAAGAAAAATTTTCCTGGCGTAGCTTTTTGCAAAAAGCCGCTGCGGTTGGCGTCATTGGTTTGGGAATATATTTTATAATGGTTTGATATGAAAAAAAAAGAGCACTATAAGCGCACAAAATTAAGTCAGCGTAAATTTAAAATTATGCTTTGGCTACTTATTCCAATTTTAATTGGTTTTTTATTTTTTTATTTTTTTAAATTAGCGACGAATTTCCCTTGGCGGCAGAACTTAGAGTATCGAACGGGATACTTCGGAGTAACCTTCTCCACTAAATTTTCTTCGGAGCTGGGCCTCGATTGGCGTGAAGTTTATTTAGCGATTATTGATGACTTGGGCGTTAAGGAGATAAGACTGCCGATTTATTGGGACCAAATCGAGACCGCGAGTGGAGTTTATGATTTTTCGGACTATGATTATATTATTTCCGAAGGCGCAAAAAGAAACGTAAAATTTATTGCTAATATTGGTTGGCGTTTACCACGTTGGCCGGAATGCCACGCGCCGGAATGGGCGGAAAAGAAAAGCCTGGCAGCAACCCAGGCGAACGCACTTAGAATGTTAGATAAAGTTGTTAATCATTATAAAGATGAGCCAAGCATAGTCGCTTGGCAGCTTGAAAACGAGCCTTTCTTTAATGCCTTCGGCGTGTGCCCCCCGAGTGACGAAAATTTTTTTAAGGCCGAGCTCGCAACTGTAAAAAAATTAGACAATCGTCCGGTAATGGTTTCCGCAACAGGAGAACTGAGCTGGTGGGAAAAAGAGGCTAAATATGGCGACTGGTTCGGCAGCACGCTTTATCGGGTTGTCTGGGGCCCTTACACCGGTTATTTCCGCTATCCCATTCCTGCCTGGTTTTACAATTTAAAGGCTTATCTGGCCGGTATAAAGCCCCAAAATCGGTATATTATAGAACTTCAGGCCGAGCCCTGGGTGCCTGAGGGAAATATGATATATTTATCGCCGGAAGAGGCGGCTAAATCATTTAATCTCGAACAGTTTAGAGCTAATCTGCAATTTGCCATAAATGTGAATTTTAATAAAGCATATCTTTGGGGGGTAGAATGGTGGTACTATCAGTATAAGAACGGCGACAAGGCTTATTGGGAACTCGCGCGAACCCTATTTAAATAATTTATGATTTCAATTATAATCCCAACTTTAAACGAGGAACATTATTTACCCTTGCTGTTAGAGGCAATCAAAAAACAAAAATTTTCCGACTATGAGATTATTGTTTCCGACGGCGGCTCAAAAGATAACACCCAAGCGATTGCGCGCGACTATGGTTGTCGTTTTGTTAGCGACACGGAACACCATCATCCCGCGTGGCAAAGAAATAATGGCGCGGCAGTCGCCCAGGGAGACGTGTTGGTTTTTTTGGATGCCGATACAATGTTACAAGCCGATTTCTTGGAAAAAGTGATCGCGGAATTTTATGAGCGAAAATTGAGTGGCGCTGGTTTTTACATAAAATTTAATCCTAATCGTCCCGCTTATAATATTTACTCGTTTTTATATAATATTTTTTGCTACCCCCGACAATTTTTTGCGCCCGCCTCAATCGGAGCCGGTATTGTTGCGCGCCGTGAAGCGCACGAAGCAATCAAGGGCTTTGATACTGGGCTTTTCTTGGCGGAGGATTATGATTACTGCTATCGCTTATCCCGCTTGGGAAAATTTCGGATGATAAAATCTTGCCGACTGCTATATTCATCGCGGCGGCTTCTAAAAGAGGGCGCGTTGAAAGTGGGTTTAAAATGGGGACTGATGGCCGTCTATACGTTATTTAATTTTCGTATTAAAAAAAGTATTGTAAAATATGATTTTGGAAAATTTTAAAATAAAAAAGTTCCGCGCGGAACCGACGGAAATTTTACGCTTGTTTTTGGCCGTCGTTTTTTTGTCGGCTGGGATTTTTCGAATTTTTAATCCTGGTGCGGCGACGGAAGAATTCTCCGCTTTGCGTTTGCCCTTATTTTTAGCACCTTTAATGATTATATTTGAAATTATCGCCGGTTTATTACTGCTTTTTAATCGTTTCACGAAACAAGTTTATTATGGCTTGATCATGTTTATGATTATCGTCCTGGGCTGGTCCTTTATACTTAGCGGCGGAACTTTAATCAGAGAGGCCGGCGAACTATTCGTTTTTAATTTAAATCCGACTGATTTCTTTTTGCATTTTGTATTTTTAATCATAGCTATAGTTTTATTAATTAGGATGAAACAAAGTAGAGGGTAAGGGGAATTCCGCCTCACTCGCTCGCCGTCTGTCCGATTCCCCTTCATAGTCTTGTCAAAATAAAAAGAACAAGCTTTCGCTTGCCCTTTTTATTTTGAGCGGGTAAGGGGAATCGGACCCCTCTCATAAGGTTGGAAACCTTAGGTAATAACCACTATACGATACCCGCAGGGAATAAGTTTACCGCTATATCTTATAAAATAAACGTTCTAAAGTCAATTATTTCGTATCTTTAATCGAGGCGACAAAAGCAAAACCGGATAAGCTAACTATAGCGATAATCAAAAATAAATAGTTTAAAGGCAGAAAGGTAAGGGTTAAAACGGCAATTGCCGGCCCGATAATATAGCCGAGGGGCGCGGTTGTGCGAAAAATATTAATATATCCCACGTCTTTGGCGTCTACTATTTTAAAGAAATAAGTCTCTTTCATGGCTTCGATAAGTGCAGCCCCGATGCGGCTCATAAATAATACCAGGGCCCAAATCCAGAAAGTTGAAACCGAGATGTAAAAAAAGAGAAATAACGAGGCTACGAGAATAAAGAAACCTAAAAATAGGATTTCTTTTTCACCGATATATTTATCGGCCAATATGCCGGCCGGAATTTCAAATAATAAGAAGGGAATAAGCATAATAGAAAAGATCAGGCTTAATGACTGCCAGCTCATGCCGAGATTTTGAAAAAGATATATGGGCACATAGACGACGGCAGTGCTATAAAATAGCTGAAGCAGCAAAGAGACAAAGAAAATACCGCGTAAATTTCTATTTTTTAATGTCTTTTTAATAACGCTTGCTATTTTTTCGCGTGAATAAATAACCTTCTCCTTCAAGAGCCTGCCCTGGTAAAGAAAAATTAAAAAAACTGGTATCGTTAAAAAAGCAGCGATTAAAAAGGGTAATTGGTAGTCGCCAAGTTTAATCAGGTAGCCGGCGAGCGAGGGCGAGATAATCCAGCCCAAATTAATAAAAGTAAAATATACCGTTCGGGTGCGCCCGGTTGATTTGTTATTAGAAAAAGTTTCAATTAGGACATCCATATTTATCCAGAGCAAGTTGGTGGATATGGTAAAGAGAATGACGGCTAAAAATGCGGATAGCGGGCCGCTTGTCACTACCAACCCGAGCAGGGCAACGCCATGAATAACTAAAATAACCTTAGTCAGAAAAAAATTACTGAGAGACTTAATCAGTTTCGGAAAACTAACAATACAAAAGACGGTAATAGTGTTGGCAAAAATAAAGAAAAAGCTCAAAGTTCGCAAACTGACGAATTCCGCTAAAAAATTCGATTGAATATAGGCGGGTAGTGCCGAAGAAATAGCCAAAACAAAGCCGAGGAAATACAAAATCAATAAACTTAAACGTTTTGTCGTGTTAGTTATTTTTCGTTTTGGCATGAGGATTAAAAATTAATAGCAGGACCGAGGCTATGATAATTATCAAGCTCATTAGCTGCGGCCAACGCAGTCCCAAAAAACTTGGCGCCTCATCCAGGCGGATGAATTCAAGTGAAAATCTTAGTATCGAATATGATACCATATAAAAGGCGATGAGCCAAACAGAATAAAAATCACTCAGCTTATTTTTTTTGATCAAATAGATATTTGCGCCCAGAAGAATAAGAAAAATCAGAAAACATCCGAGACTCTCATATAAAAAAGTTGGTTGGAAATAAGTTGAACTTAAATAAGCGTAGGGGCGGTTGATTAGCGCGATCGGGATTCCCCAAGGTAGGGAGGTCGGTAAGCCAAATATTTCTTGATTAAAATAATTACCCCAGCGACCGATGGCTTGACCTAAGGCCAGACCAGGTAGCAAAACTGATATCAGGGCTAAGAGTGATAGTTTATGACGCCGCGCAAAAAAATAAATAGTAATTAGTCCGGCGATGATAGCGCCGTGAATAGCCAGCCCGCCCTGCCAAATTTTTATCGAATCGAGCGGATGAGCAAGATAATAAGGAAGCTGTAATAAATCATCATAAATCCGAGCGCCGATAAGACCAAAAATTATGAGCCAGAAAGCGAGATCAAACAGCTTGTCCGAATCTATGTGATAGTACTTGGCCAGCTTAAGACCAAGGAAGAGGGCGCACAAAATAGCAATAACCATAAATAAACCATACCAATGAATTTGGAGGGGGCCAAAGGCAAATAATATCGCCCGGGGTTCAAAGTTGTGGAGCCAATTGATCATGTTTAAATTTTAGCAAGTTTAGAGCCGGCGAGCAACTGGTTTTTATAACAAAAACAATGACTAAAAGCCATTGTTATTTGTGCGGGCGGAGAGACTCGAACTCTCAAGAGTTGCCCCGCTAGCTCCTAAGGCTAGTGCGTCTACCAGTTTCGCCACGCCCGCCGAATTTTTACTTTCTTTTCGTATTTCTATCTTAAACAATTATTTTTATAATGTAAAGAATGTGTTATAATAAAAACATAAAAATAAAATAAAATAAGAATACATACGATTATGTTAAAAAATAAATTTGTTCATTTTTTTTCGGAATTAGGCATCAAAGACGTACCCCAGGTCGGCGGTAAAAATGCCTCGCTCGGCGAAATGTATGGTCATTTAGTAAAAAAAGGTTTACGGATACCGAACGGGTTTGCGACTACGGCTTCAGCCTACCATTATTTTTTGGATTCAACCGGCTTAAAGAAAAAGATTCAGGCTATTCTTAAAGGTTTGAACACTAAGGATGTTAAAGACTTAATGAAACGCGGTGCAGAAATCAGAAAAATTATAATTGCCGCTGAATTACCGAAGGATTTTTCGCAAGCGATTGGTGAGGCCTACAAAAAATTGGCGGCGACCTATAAGGTTAAAAATATTGACGTGGCTGTCCGCTCCAGCGCAACGGCCGAAGACCTGCCGGACGCTTCATTTGCCGGCCAGCAAGAAACCTATCTTAACGTTACCGGGGAGAAAGATTTGCTTTTGGCGGTTAAAAAATGTATTGCTTCCTTATTTACTGACCGAGCAATCTCTTATCGGGTTGATAAGAAATTTGACCATTTCTCGATCGGGCTTTCTGTTGGCGTGCAAAAAATGGTGCGTTCTGACCTTGGCTCTTCCGGCGTGATGTTTACGATTGATACGGAATCGGGATTCAAGAACGCGGTCGTCATTAATTCTATTTTCGGTTTAGGGGAAAATATTGTGCAGGGTCATGTTACTCCGGACGAGTTTTATGTTTTTAAACCGACCGGCGCGATAATTTCCCGCAATTTGAGCAAGAAAAATATTAAGATGATTTATGATCTTAAGGGTAAGAATCCGGTAAAGAATGTTCCTCTTGCTCCCGCCGATCAGATTAAAGCATCGCTCAGCGATAAGCAAGTAAGGCAGTTGGCTAAATGGGGGATGATAATTGAGGAACATTACCATCGGCCTATGGATATTGAATTCGCGGTGGACGGTCGAAATGATGAGCTTTTTATCACTCAGGCACGACCGGAAACGGTTCAGAGCCAAAAAAATCGGCAAGTAATTGAACACTATATATTAGAAAAAAAAGGAAAGCTTATTACCAAGGGGCAAAGTGTCGGTGATAAAATTGGGGCCGGAATTGCCAATCGAATGATGAGCGTCAAAGATATTGATTCCTTTAAACCAGGCCAAGTATTAGTTACCGATATGACGGATCCGGATTGGGAACCGATTATGAAAATTGCGTCTGCTATTGTTACTGATAAAGGAGGGCGGACTTGCCATGCCGCGATTGTGTCGCGCGAACTGGGAATTCCCTGCGTTGTCGGCACCGAAAATGTTTCTCTTAAAGTTAAGAGCGGACGGGCGCTGACTATTGATTGTTCCTCGGGCGAAGATGGCTACGTCTATGAAGGCAAGCTGCCGTTTAGAGTTGAAAAAACCGATATTAAGAATTTAAAAAAACCAAAAACAAAGATAATGATGAATATTGGCGAACCTGATTTGGCTTTTTCAACTTCTTTTATTCCTAATGACGGTGTCGGTTTAGCGCGCATGGAGTTCATTATTAATAATTATATTAAAATACATCCCCTGGCTCTCATTAATTACGCCAAACTCAAGGACCAGACCGCCAAGAAAGAAATTGATAAATTGACAGTCGGCTACAAAAATAAATCTCAGTATTTTGTGGACCGCCTCGCCCAGGGCATGGCGCGAATCTCCGCCGCTTTTTATCCGAAAGACGTCATTTTCCGTTTAAGTGATTTTAAATCCAATGAATATGCGAATCTAATCGGCGGGAGTGCGTATGAACCGGTCGAGTCTAATCCGATGATCGGTTTCCGCGGTGCCAGTCGTTACTATTCCCCCGAGTTTTTACCGGCTTTTAAGCTTGAATGCCAAGCAATTAAAAAAGTTCGGGAAGATATGGGTTTAAAAAATCTCAAAGTAATGATCCCATTTTGTCGAACTATTGAAGAAGGTAAGAAGGTTCAGGAAATTATGGCGGAAAATGGTCTGAAGCGCGGAGTAAATGGTTTGGAAATATATGTGATGGCGGAGATTCCGTCGAATATAATTTTGGCGGAAAAGTTCTGCCATATATTTGATGGCTTCTCTATTGGTTCTAATGATTTAACCCAATTGACCCTTGGTATTGATCGCGACTCAGGTGGAACTTTAACGGTAGCTGGTGTTTCTAACGAAAAAAATGAGGCCGTTAAGGAATTAATTAAAAGCTTAATTAAGACCGCGAAAAAATATCGCCGTAAAGTCGGAATTTGCGGGCAAGGACCGAGCGATTTTCCTGATTTTGCCGAGTTCCTTGTCGAACAGGGAATAGACAGTATTTCTTTAAATCCCGACACGGTTATTGCAACCACTATCGCCATCGCGAATAAAGAAAAACAAATCAGAAGGAGCCGCGGTTTACTAAGTCTATTTTTCTAGAGCTCATCTTGCAAAGTATAATATTACAAAAACACCGCCTACGAAAGGTGGTGTTTTTTTATGCTCATTTAAAAATTATTTTCTTCACTTATTCGATAATCTGAATTTTTGCGACTTTAACGCCAAATTTTAAGGCATCGCTCCGGTTCTTCATCCAGACATCAACTCGGTTGGGATGTTTTTGGTTCATACGGTCGCGGACAATAAAGATGCGATCACCATATAATTCGGGAATTTTAACTTTAGTGCCCATCGGTAAAAAATTGGCGGCGATAGTATCTTCAATCCCGTGCTCACAGACATTAAAGCCATTGGCGGTTATACAGGGACTATTATCAGTTTGCCCAGCTTCTGAATTATAAGCGGTCATGGTATGGACGCTCTCTTTTAATACTTTATCGACTTTAACAGCGGTGGTACCGGTAGCCGCACTCGTTTCACTTATAAGCTCAATATCGGCGACTGGTGCAATCACGGGGGAACTGCTTGCCAGGGCAACCGGAGCGTTGGTGCTTGCTAATTTAGCTGCTTCCAAGTCCATGTGGGTATCCTTGGTCATGGAATCGTTAGAAACCATCATTTCCTGGTCAAGTCCTGCGGCCTGTGCTTCCTGAACGGCTTGGTTGGCCAGGGCGGGAGCGAAAAAAAGAGTAAATTGGAAAATACACGCGATAATAGTAGCTAAAACGATGTTTTGCTTTCTACTGAGGGGGACGATCTCCTCACGAATGATTTGCATTATTTTCATAGTTGTTTAATATTAGCCAAATAAAAAATCCCGACTCTATCATATTAGATATTATTAAAGCAGGGATTTTATTGACTGATTACTGTATCATATGGGCATTAAAAAGTCAAGGTTCGCATGGGGACAAGTCATTGACATTATTTAGTATTTGTGATATAATAATTTATTAGTCAAGGTGATTAATATGAAAAAATAGAGCAGATTTCGAAGCTCTTTAACAATGAAATAAAAACAAACAAAAAATAAAAACAAAAACGAAACCAATCATGAGAAAAAATCTGTATCTGACTGGGATTATCATTAGTATGGTAATGCTCGGTAGCGCCGTGTTCGCTCAAAACACCATCAGCGATCAAAAAAAGATCGATGATATTAATGCCGCGATTCGCGAAAAACAGGCAACAATCGCCCGCATTGATTCGCGTCTAGTTAATCTCGTCGATTACTCGGCGGGGATAAAGAAAGCAACGCTGGAGATTGACTCAATTGAGTCTGAAAAACCGGAGACTGAAACCGGTAGAAAACTTCAGAAGATTGAAGTAAAACAAAAGATGACCGCGCTTAATGTATTACTGAAAAAACAAAAAACTTTCAGTAAATACTCGGGGAAAAAAGTTGAGCGTGATGCTTTAGCTGCGCAAATCATAAAGCTTGAAGCCGAAAAAAACGCCATATTTCAGGCGTACATTACGGATACTAAAGTTCCGACGGAATTGAGTCCGAAAGAACTACGCATGCGCGATCGCGGATTTGATGCCAGACATCAAGATTTAAACGCTAATCGTGAAGAAAGAATTGAGTATAATTCTGCAAAACGCGAAGACCTGACTTTCCGTAAACTGGAAAATAACCCTGTTTATGGAGACTCGTCAGGATTTATGGGAATTATATCCAATCAGTATTTTGTTCCCGTGATCTTTAGATTTAAATCATTGGATGGTGGCGAAAACAAGGAGCTTTTGATAGGTCCGGGAAAAATTATTGAAGAAAAATTAATCCCAGGAACTTACGAAGTAACATTTTGGAATGGTTCTCGCCAAATTGGCACGCCGTCAAAATTTACAGTTGATGCTGTTATCACAAAGTATGACGGCGCCCCCTGTCATTGGTGGGCCTACCAACCCAGGTTTTAGTTAAGTGAATAAAACACTTAACAAAAGAGCAACTCACACAGTTGCTCTTTTTTCATATCTAAATTTAGATTTGCTCGTTTATTTAATGCACGCCGCTTGAAGTTCCTTGCGGAGCGCCGGCCCCGCTAAAAGGAATATATTTAAAGACAAAATAAGTAATCGCATAAGCGGCCACGACGATAACCAAACCGATAATCGCGGTTTTAATCGTGTCTTGAGCTTTTTTTACTTGGGCTTCATTGCCGCCTGCGGTCATCCACTGGAAACCGGCGGCAATCATTAAGACAACAAAAATCGCACCGAGCAGACCGAGCGCGGCTTGAATAATTGTTGATATCAAAGAGCCGAGTGAAGTTTGTCCCAAGCCGGCCGTCGTCGCGATTAAACTTGAATTAGTGTCTAATTTTTTTCCGGCCTCACTGTTTGGGTCAAGTAATTGGGCGGAAGTGGTTGAAGCAAGGATAAAGAGTAGCGATAGACCGGCAATAATATTAATCAATTTTTTCATAGTGTGAAATATTAAGCGCGCAAGATTAATTTTTGAAAAATAAATGACCAGATAGCATAAGAGGAAAGGGTAATAACAAGTCCGATAATGGCGCGTTTAATCATGCTCTGGGCTTTCTCTACCCTCTGCTCGTTGCCAGAAGCGGTCATCCACTGATAGCCGGCGACGACCATAATAATTAGAAAAATAGCACCGAGCAATCCAATCGCCGCCTGGATAATTATGCCGACGGTGGCCATTAGTCCGGCCTGTTCAACATTAATATTGTAGCCACCGCTACCGGCGACGGTATTCAATTTGCCCAGCATGGAAGTATCATCTCCAGTCGTTGTTGTGTTTGTGCTTTGAGCAAAAACGAAATAAGGCAGGATTAAAAGGGCCGTTAAAATTAAGAGGGGGGCGAGATGACTCAAATGTTTGCGCATAGAATTAAAAGTTAAGTTGCGGGCCCAGTATTTTAATAACAAAATAACTAATCGTATAGGCCCCGAGCACGACGATTAGTCCGATAATTGATTCTTTTAAAATTTCTTTAGCTTTATCTACTTTTTGCTCGTTGCCGGAAGCAGTCATCCAGAGGTAGCCGGCGTAAAAAATAAATATCATGAAAACGCCGCCGAGCAGGGAAAGAATAGCCGAAATTATATTGCCCAACATGGGCGTCAGTTCACGACTCGTATTGTAGCTTCCGCTATCGGTAGCGGTCGTATTTACAATATTCATCGCTTGTCCGATACCCGTTCCGTCCGCCAAAACTACCCCAGGCAATAAGAGGAAGAAGGAGATGATTTTGAAGACGAGCCTTTTCATAAGATAGAAGTAGGTCAAAAAAATTAATTAGAGCCGAAATAACTAATAACAAAATACGCGATTGCGTAGGCGGCGCTAACGATAATTAAGCCGACAATCGCTTCCGTAATCATTTGCTTTGCCTTGGCTACCTTTTGGTCGTTGCCTTGGGCAGTCATCCATTCTAAGCCAGCCCAAATCATAAAGGCAAGAAAGACTACACCGAGCAGACCAAGGACAAGTTTGATTACTTCGCCGATGATGAGTTCCGGGCTCGGTGCGTTGCTCGGGTTATAACCGGCATTTGCCCCTGTTGTGCTTAATCCCGTATCAGCCGCAAAGTTAAAGGCGGAACTGGCCGGCGCGAAAGAGAGAAGGGCTAATAACAAAAAACCCCATAAAAAGAAGGTTTTGTAGATATTATGATTGAAGCTTAATTTCTTCATTTAATAAATTGGTTCGTAACGAAGTTGCCTATAAAGGTCGTAATGGCATAAGCGGCAAAAACAATAACGATACCGATAATAGAATTAACCAATAAGTCTTTGGCTTTGGTGACGCGTTGATCATTGCCCTGCGCGGTCATCCACATAATACCAGCCATAATCATCATTAATAAAAACAAAACACCGACGAAAGAAAGAACGATACCAATAATATCGCCGGCCTTGGATTGAATAAAATTCTTTTCTGGAGTTTGACCTTGAAAGGCGGTAACGGCACCGGCGGTTTGATCTAAGCCGGTAAGCGGATCGCTGGTTGTTACTTGAGCTTGAGCGCCAAAAGCTAAAATAAGAGAAAAACAAAAAACAAAGAGAGAAGAGATAATTATTTTCTTGGTCATAGAAGTAAGTTTAGGCACTGCTCTAATCAGAAGCTATTCTTATGATCAGAGCAGCGGTTCCCATTTAAGATGAGAACCACTTAATATGGCTAATTGCCAGTTGTATTCATGGTTGCTCCGTAAATTTGGGTAATGATAAAGGTTGCGATTGCCCAAGCAGCAAGAATGATGATTAAACCGATAACGCCAGCACCTAAGAGTTGCTTAGCTTCGCTAACTTTATCTTCATTCCCGGCCGCAGTCATCCATTTAAAGCCACCAAATAAAATGAGGCCCACTGCAATCACGCCCAAGAAACCAAGAGCGAAATTGATAATTCTGCCGATAATTTCTCTCGGGTCGCCTTGTGCAAGGCCAGTCCCGATTCCGTTATGAACAGCGTCGATGCCAAATAATGTGTTCTGTTCAGCTGTTTGCGCTAATGCCGGAACGGCAAAAACGGGCAAAACTAAAAAAGAAATAATGGCAAAGGCGATTAAATGTTTTGAGATTTTTTTCATATTTCACCCCCCTTCTTTTTATTGTATTATTATTTCACATCTCTAATTTTAGCATATTATTTAAAACAAGACAAATAAATTCGTCCATGTTAAAATTAAGCATAGTTGGGGATAAGTAAATATTTTTATGTTGATATTAGGTAAAAAAATTAATTTTAGGGCAGTTTTTTGGATAATTTTCTTTTTTTTCGTCTTCGGGCTGCTTTTGCGCAACTCTCTCAGTTATTTAGACCCTGATTTGGGTTGGCATTTGAAAGTTGGTCAGGAAATTTCTGCGAGTGCTCAAGTTCCGCACTTAAATATTTATAATTATACATTTACAGGCAACTGGGTTGATCACGAATGGTTGTCGAATTTAATATCATTCCAAATTTATAATTATTTTAATTATTTTTATTTAAATATTTTCTTCGCTCTCGTTATTGTTGTTTCGTTACTGATAATTTTTTTAGTCGGCAGAAAAAAATATCCCGGTGCGCCTGATTGGCTTTGGGCGACCCTAATTTTATTCGGCCTCATTGCCTCTCTGCCCCACTTCGGTGTGCGCATGCAGGAATTCGGTTTCTTATTTCTGGCTTTTGAGTTGTGGATTATTTCCGCTTACTCGCGAAAAAGAAAATGGCCTCTTTTATTTCTATTCCTGCCGCTTTTTTATTTGTGGGCCAATATGCACGCCAGTTTTTTAATTGGACTCGTTCTGCTATTTGCTTGGCCCTGGAGTCAATTACTTATTAAACGCTTAAATTGGAAAAATTTATTTGTTTATAGCGGGCTTGGAGTATTAGCTTTCGGCCTGACTTTTTTAACGCCTTATCGAAGTGAACTCTATTCTTTTTTAAGCGGCTACCGCCACACTTTTTATATGGGCGTGATTCAAGAATGGGCGCCGCAATTTTATTTCCCTCTAAATTATTGGCAGCTATTATTTTTATCATTAACCTTATTAGTTTTTGGTTTATATCTATATCAAATTTATCGCCAGCAAAAAGGTAAAATTAAACTTTGGGAATTTAGTCTTTTAGTTTTATTTATTATTTTAAGTTTTCGCTCACGCCGGCATTTTCCCTTGTTAGTCGTTGTCGCCTTGCCTTTCTTGGCGGATGCTCTGACAAGTTTATTGGACCTGGAGCAAGCTAAATTTATATTTAAGCAAAATATTTTAAAGTATTTAATTTGGCTGACTCTGATTTTAGCGACCCTGGCGCAGTTCATTGCTATCCGCCCGGTGAACAATCCTTTTAGCCATTACTGTGAAAAATTTCCCTGCCGGGCCACTCTATTTTTAAAAAATAATGAGCAGTATAATAATTATAGGCTCTTTAATGACTATAATTGGGGAGGTTATTTAATCTGGCAAATACCCGAACGAAAGTTGTTTATTGACGGACGTTTACCGCAAGCCGATTTTTCCGGGAAAACATTAATCGAAGAGTATCTTAGTTTTTACGAGCCAAAAGCTGATCTATCGGCTAAGTTGAATCAGTATGATATTAAATTAGTACTTATTAAAACCCATGATGATCGATTGAAATTTAAAAAATGGGAACAAATTATTTTCCGCCTAAAAGAAAATCAAAACGAAACACCGAATTATCTCCGGACGTATTTAGAAAGTTCTCCGGAGTGGCAAAAAATATATAGGGATCCTTTTGCCAGTATATATTTGAAGAAGGATTAATTAATATGTAGATGGATAATTGTATGTTGGTAGAAATTTGCTTGCCGATGAAAAATGAAGACGAAATAGTCCGAGAAAATTTACTAAAAATTCTTCGTTTTTGTAAGCTCGCTAATTTCCCGTTTAACTGGAAGATTATTGGTATTAGCAACGGCTCCAGCGACAAGACGGTGGAAATTTTACGCGACCTAAAAAAACTATACCCGGAATATGTGGATTATATTGATAGCCCGCTTCCCGGAAGAGGTCGGGCTTTAAAAAGTTACTGGGCAACGAGTGCGGCTGATATTTGGGCCTATCTTGATATTGACTTGGCGGTCTTGCCTGAACAATTGCCGGATTTAATTATGCCCTTAGTTACAGGTGGGGCAGACATCGCCATCGGTTCACGTTTGATTTCTGGAGCCAAAATCGAAAGATCCGAATTTCGCGAATTCATTTCCCGTGTTTTTAACTTAATGTCGCGTTTGGTGCTGGCGCATAAAGTAAGCGATTTGCAATGCGGGTTTAAAGCTATTAAAGCCGAGACCTATCGAAAAATCCTCCCCTATCTGCGGAATGATTTTTGGTATTTTGATTCGGAGCTAATTATTATCGGTCTCCATTTTTCTTATCGCCTGAAAGAAGTCCCGGTTAATTGGGTGGAGAATAGGTTTAAGCAGCGAGCCAGTAAGGTAAAAATCGTTAAAGATATTTTAAAATTTTTGCGCGATATGGTAAATCTGCGCTGGCGCCTATTCTTTATGCCGAAAAAGTAAGTGTCGCCCTAAGACAAGATTAAAGAATATCGGGGTAATGTTTAATATCGGCCAGCCGCTTGGTGCGGTCAACCAAAATAAAAATTAAGTCCAAACGAATACTGTCGAGGCTAATATGGTGACGCCGGCAATAGTCGATAATGGTGCGCTGCAAGTTCTTTGTTTGCCATTTTAATAAGGGGTTTTCGTACCTGCTTTCACTCGTTTTAATTCTGGTTTTAACTTCGACAAAAATATATTGTTTATTAAAACGAAATATTAGATCGATCTCCCCGCCGGGGCCGCGATAATTAGAGTCGCAAAAAATATAAGATTTTTGTTCGAGATAAACTTTGGCGAAGTTTTCGCCCCAAATACCAAGATTTTTAGAATCGGTCATAAAATTAAAAAACTCTTCTTATTTAAGAAGAGTTTTTTAAATAAGAAAAATTTAAATATATTTTAGGGTAAATATTTCTTGAGTTCCGCGTCCTGTTCTTTTAATTTTTTTTGAGCCGGAATACGACCCAATTTTTTCAAAATTAGAATCAGCCAAACAAGCATGACAAGGCCCCAAAGGGCGAGCCAAAAGCGGGCGGAAAAGAAAGGCACTAATTCATAATCAAAAAATAAAAGGATTAAGCCGATGGCCGCGTTGGTCAGACAAAAAGTATAAAGGCGTTTAAAAAAACCGCGATAGAGGCCGCTTCGTCTTTTGGCCATAAATAAGAGAACGGCCAGAAAAACAAATAATATTAATAGACCGACAAAACTTTTTTGCGCGAAGGGAGTAAGCGAACCCGGGCTTAATGTGAACCAAAATTGCCAGGTCATTAAATTCGTCATAGCTTTATAATTAAAGTTTAATAAGTGTTAATCCGTAGTGGTAGGGGCCGGCCGCAAATTCCTCGACTACCTCCAGCCCAATTTTAGGAGCGGCCGATTTTAGGGACTCAAGCTTAACCCTTTTTTCAATCGTCGGGCCGAGTGGCGAGTCTGTATTTTCCCATTCGACTATTAAAAGTTTGCCGCCTCTTTTTAGGAGTCTAATCGCTTCGCGCAGTATCTCCAGTCGTTTTTCCGACTGATGCAGGATATTGACGAGCAGAGCGCTATCAAGACTGCTGGTCTCAATCGCCGTGGCTTTGAATATTTCTAAATTACTCCAGACGGTTTTTATTTGTGGCAAGTTTTGTTTGAGGGCCTCGCGTTTAATTTCTTCCAAAGTATTCCTGAGAATATCAACGGCATAAATTTGCCCGCCGCGCCCAACCATCTTGGCGAGCGGCCAGACAAAGAAGCCAAAATTGCCGCAGCCGAGTTCGGCTGTCTTTTGGCCTGCCTCCACTGTTATTTTACGCAAAATATTATCAATGTCAAATAGGACCGTTTTTTTGCTTTCAGACATAAGCGTTAATTTAGTTTACTAAGATTTGTCGGGTCACGACTTGCTCCCGGCTATATTTCTTTTTGGCCTTAATTACGATGTTATTTAGGCCCTTTTTCAAATTAACGGTTTGGGAAAAGTAGCCGTCATGATTATTAAGCACGATTTCGCCGTTGATTTTTACTTCCGCCTCAACTTCAGTTTGGCCGCTTATCTCGATGCTGGTACTTGTAACTGCCAAGTTGTTGGCCGGCTGGGTGATTGTTAAATCGGGAGGCAGAACGATATTTTTAAAATAAAAGATAAGATATAGAAAGCAAATTATGATTGCACCGATAATCAGTAAGTTGCGGATTATTTTCGGAAAAATAAGAAATTTATGACGCGCGAGTATTTTTCGCGAAAAAGGGTCATCGGGCGATACCATCAGAATCTCGTCATCCCAGTCTTTCAATATTTCCTTAAGACTGATGCCCAGGTAGTTGGCGTATTCCTTAAGAAATTTTTTTCCGTAAAGGCCGGATGGTAAATTATCAAGGCGCTCATCTTCGAGAGCGCGCAGATATTCTGATTTAATATTAATTTTTTTGGCAATGTCCTCTATTTTTAGATTTTTGAAAAGCCGACTCTGACGTAATTTTTCTCCCCAGGTTTCAGTGTGGCTGATTTTTTTAGGTATGAAGGCGGTCATGAATTTTTATTTTGGGAAGATGGAAAGACATAGGAAGTAAGTTCCATCTTGGTGGTGCTGCCTTGCCAATTAAGACCAAGCGAGGCCAAAACAAATTTAATAATTAAATAACTTGAGAAAACAATTAAGAGACCGATAACCGCGGCGATAATAATTTTTCGAGCTTGGCCAACTTTTTCACTGCTGCCCCCGGAAATTAGAAAAGTGAAGCCGCCATAAATAAACATGATTAAAGCCAGCGAGCCAATAATGCCCAGTATCCAGCGCGATGCCCCAATAGCGATTGCCATAATATCGTTCAGCGAGTAATCCCCATTATCGTAGGGCCGACTGGTAGTTCCGACGCCAGTTGCGTTTGGATTAATAATCGAAGATTGCGCCCGTGCGACTAAGGGTAGAGAAAAAGATAAAGCGATAATGATCGAGAGCGCGGACCCTAAAATAATTTTTTTAAACATATTTAATAGTTAATTGACTGTCTGTTGGACTTTAGCAGCGCCCGTACTAATAATTTCTTGAATTTTATCACTGGAGTTTTTAATAACCGAATCTATCATCTCGGCAATCGCATCTTCCGCGGCCAAAACATTTTTGCCGTGATACCAGCTTTTGGCGGTTAAAACTTGATCAGCAAAAACGCCAACCTCGTCATCCGCTTTTTGCGTTTCTACGAGAGAGCGCAGAGCGGTTGGATGCTTGGTTTTACTTAAATAAATTTTAGCTTGTTCTTCCTTGGTTATAAATTGAACAAAATCCCAAGCCTCATTCGCCACCGGACTTTTTTTAGAAACAACCTCGACCCAATAATTTGCGAAATTAATATTGGTTGGCGGTGTGCCTTCGATTTGGGGCAATTTTGCGACGGAAAAATTTAATTTCGGGGCTTGAGCTTTAATTGTTTCCAGGTCGTAAGAATAACTAAACATAATCGCCAGATTGCCGCTAATAAACATATCAAGAGAGTTGGGCAAATCGCTGCTCCAGGAATAGGATTCCTTAACCGGATCGGCAAAATCGGTATAGAAGCGTAAGGCGTCGGCGCCCGGGCTATAAGTATTACTACTCGAGCCGGCGGGAGCGGCTTGAAATAAGACTTGGCCACTGTCAGACATCATCGTGGCACCGCTCTGCATCATGAGCACTGATAGAATATCGCTGTAGCGGTTGATGTTTTTACTGCCGCCGAGAGCAACCCCGGATTGGATTAAGCCCTTTTTCGAATCTTGTTTTGTGAGTTTCTTTACATCGGAAATAAATTCCTTGTTCCAATAAGCGGGAACTTGGCTGATACCGGCATTATTAAATAAATCTTTATTGTAATACATCGCTAAGGTATCAACAGAAAGAGGCAAGCCATAGATTTTGCCGTCACTTAAAATTACATCCTGACTAACGACATCGACAAATTTATCCTTGATTTCTTTAGTGGTAATGCTTTTTACGGTTCGGGATTCGGGAATAGTTTCTTTTTTAATCGTGCCGCTGGTGACGGGGTAAACCATCGTAATCGATTCCGGAAGCGGCGCTAATTTTGATTGATATTTTTGCATCCAAGTATTTTGGATAGAAAAAACATCCGGGCCGCGGTCTTCAGCCATCGCATTAAGAAGCTCGGCCTCGTATTCACTATAACGTAATTTACGATAGTTAACGGTAACAAAGGGGTGCAGAGCTTTGTATTTGCTAATAATTTCATCAAACGCGTCTGGCCCGTCAAAAACACGCCAGTAATTTATGGTAATTGGCTTCATGGCGTCTTGCGTGGTTTGACTCGCCGTTTTACAACCGAAGCCGGAGTTAAGAATAAAGATCATGAGCAAAAACAAAATCGTTATTTTTTTATACATATTATTGCTTATTGTTTATGTTTCTATTATAACAAAAACAGTCTTAATATTCCAATCCTTACTCAATTTTCGGACGGTATTGTAGGGACTCGGCTAAATGAGACGCCAAAATATCTTCCGAGGCGGCTAAATCGGCAATGGTGCGGGCTATTTTTAGGACCCGAAAATATGAGCGAGAGGAAAGATTGTAGTGCTCGCTTGCTATTTTTAATAAGGACTGAGCGTGAGCATCGAGACGGCAAAAAGAGCGGGTCAAATGACTCGACATTTCCGAGTTGAGTAAACAGGGATGATTTTTAAAACGAAGTGCCTGGATGCGCCGCGCATTTTCGACCCGCGCTTTAACGGATGACGAGCTTTCTGATCGTGCTTCTGTATTTAGTTTTTCGAAATCGACACGCGGAACATGGAGATGAAGATCAATCCGGTCAAGAATGGGACCGGAAAGACGGCGACGGTAACTTAAAATTTGGGGTTCCCGACAGCGGCAGGGAGTTTTCTTATCACCCAGATACCCGCAAGGACAGGGATTCATGGCGGCAATTAAGATAAAACGGGAGGGAAATTTTAAAGAGCCGGCCGCACGGCTGATATTTATTTGGCCCTCCTCAAGTGGCTGGCGTAAATTTTCTAAAGCCAGGCGCGAGAATTCCGGAAATTCATCAAGAAATAAAACACCGCGATGCGCCAAGGAAATTTCCCCGGGGCGGGGCCAAGTGCCCCCGCCGATTAAGGCGATTCCCGATGCGCTGTGATGGGGCGCGCGAAAGGGGCGCTCATAAATTAAAGCTAAGTTTCTTCTTAATTCGCCGGCAATGCTATAAATATTAGTTACTTCTAAAATTTCTTCGCTCGAGAGTGATGGTAATATCCCCGGAACGGCGCGGGCGAGTAGTGTTTTGCCCGATCCGGGCGGGCCGATTAAAAGTAAATTATGGCCACCGGCAGCCGCGATTTCAAGAGCCCGCTTAGCTTTCTCATGCCCCCTAATTAGAGCAAAATCAATTTCTTGCAGGGGCTGCTGGGTTTTGTGTTCCGCGTGAGTGAGCAGTGATAAATCGTCTGGGCCAAATAAGTGTGGCTCAATTAAAGTTTTACTTTTAAAGTGGCCGATTAATTGGCCAAGCGATGTGATAGGATAAATTTTTAGGTCGGCAATCAGGCGTGCTTCGGCCATATTTTCTTCGGGGATAAATAGATTAGCAATGCCCGCCAGTTTCGTTTTTTGGCCAATCGCTAAAATTCCTTTAACGGGACGCACTTCGCCATTTAAAGATAATTCACCGACAATTAAACTATTTTTAAAATCATGGGAAAATTTATTTTTTAGGGCAAGGATACTTAAAGCGATCGGCAGATCGTAAGCTGCTCCATGTTTTTTTACTTCAGCCGGCGCGAGGTTGACGGTAATTTTTCGTTTGGGAAATTCATGGCCGCAATTGCGCAAAGCGCTTTTTACCCGTTCTTTGGCCTCAGAGGTTGAGGCATCGGGCAAGCCAACGATAGCAATTTGTCCGAAATCGCCGCCGCCCGAGTCTGCTTCGACGACGATTAGTTCCGCCTCGAGCCCAATCAGGGCGGCCGAGATGATTTTACTTGGCATAGCGTAAGAGCTTTATTTAAATTAAATAGAAAACAAAAAACCGCTCTGGTGAGCGGTTTCTATTTTAGCAGATGACTAATAAAAATATTCTAAACTAAATCTAAAGGTTTTTTTATTTTTTTATTTCGTCCAGTTTGACGCTGAGCAATTTGCTGACGCCATTTTCTTCCATAGTAACGCCGTAGAGAATACTGGCGCGGCGCATGGACGCGCGATTATGGGTAATAACGATAAACTGGGTTTTATTCGATAAGTCATCAAGAATTTTCGCTAAGCGTTCCGAATTAGCCTCGTCAAGCGCGGCATCAGCTTCATCAAGGACCACGAAAGGAGAGGGGTTGGCACTGATAATGGCACTAATTAAAGCAATCGCGGTCAGAGCGCGCTCACCGCCCGAAAGCATAGAGACCGCCTGAATTTTTTTACCGGGAGGAATCGCCGATATTTCAATTCCGGCTAGACCAATGGCGTTATGCTTGCGGAGAAATTTAATCTTTTTCAGTCTTTCGTCACTTTCGTTTTTAATCGCTGCTTCTGACGGAGTCAGTCCGGCAGCCAGCGGATTATTAGCTTGGCCGCTGGCTTGGTTATTTTTAGCTTCTTCTTTCTCGATATCTTCGAGCATTACTTTAGAAATTTTGGCCGCACCGCCGTTGAAAAGAATTTTAAAATACTCATTGAATTTTTCGGAAATAACTTTGAATTCAGAATCAAATTTCCCCTTAATGTTCATGTCGAGCTCATAAATTATTTCTTCGAGCGATTTTATGGCTTGATGCAGATCATCAGTCTGCTTGCTTAAAAAATCATGACGTTCTTTTGTTTCGGCAAATTCTTTTTCGGTTTCCGGATCGATACCGCCGATTTGTTCCAATTGTAATTTATTATTATTGATAGATTTTTGCCAGCGTTCAATTTCTATCTCGGCCGTTTCTATTTTATGATTTTTGATGTCAGAAATGTTTAACTCGTCGTTTCTAATATTCGCTTCAAGATCTTCTAATTTTGTTTCCTGGCGAGTCGCTTCTATTTTTAAATTATTCAAATCGGATAAAACAGAATTAAGTTCCAGCTGCAGCGCCTGAATCGCTTTTTGATATTCAAACATTTGACTCTTTTCTTTCTCTTGAGCAGCGTTAAAAGCACCGAGTTTATTTTCTAAAGTTTTAATTTCTTCGTTTAAAACATCAAGTCTTTGGTTCAGCTCTTTTTTCTCGCTTTCAATCCCGCTTGCATCAAATTTAAGTTGGCTCTTAGCCAGCTTAATTTTAATATCAGAAACCTCTTTTTCCAGCTGGATTTTTTTAGTTTGCAGCAGGCGTCGCCGTTCGCGCAAAGAGGAAGCTTTAAGGCGGGCATCGTTAATTTTAATATCCAAGGCCTGGCGTTTGTCCAGCCACTCATTTAGAGATGAATTAAGTTTTAAATTATCCTGTTCTTTTTCCAGGAGATTTATTTTTTTGTTTAATTCCTTTTTCTCCGCTTCAAGCTGGCTGGCGTCGAATTTAACTTGGGCTTTTTCTAATTTGCCGCGAATATCATTAAGCTCGCGCGCGAGCTGTAATTCTTTTTCCTCTAAAAGGCGGAGTCGTTCGTTAATCATTGAAAGCCGGAGTCGTTCGCTGCTGAGATTTTCCTGTGTATTCTGTTTAGATTCAGTGAGAGAAATTATTTCAGATTGGATTTCTTGAATTTTATTTAATTTATCGTCGTCGCGACCGCTGATGAGTTTGGTAATTTTTTTCTGAAAATCGGATTTAGCTTCCCCGATCAGTTTTTTTATTTTAGACAAATCGGTTTCCGTTTCAATCATCTCTAATTGGCCGAGAAAAACGTCAATCAATTGGCTTATCTCCTCGTTCTGCCCCTCGCTCTGTCCGGATTTTTTTAAATCTCGATTGAGAGTTTCTAATTCCTTATTGAGACGATTGAGATCATCCTGAATCTTGCCGAGTTTTTGTTCACTGGCCTTTTCGTCAACGCGATTATTTTCCGATTTGAGTGCGTTTATTTCCGCCTTTAATTTTATGAGCTCAGCATTTAATTCCTCGTTTTTATTGTTTAGCCAGGAAACATCAAATTGCCCCTGGACTTCAAGATTGGCCTCTAAAACTGCTTCCAGTTTCGAAACCTGTTTAAAATATAAAGTTTTTTCCGTTTCTAATTTTTCAATTTGATAGCGCGTTTCATTAACTTTTTTAATCTCGTGGTTGACCTGGGTAAGTTCGACGTTCAGATTATCCTCGTCTTTTTGTCCGTTAGCACTGTCGAGTAAAATAATTTCTGCGCTGATTGATTCGAGCTCGGCGTTTAGTTCGCCCTGTTTATTATTTAACCAGGAAACATCGAATTGTCCCTGCGATTCTAATTGAATTTCGAGCTCTGCCTGAAGTTTCGCGAGCTGTTTTTGCAGTTGGTTGCGAGAATTTTCAAATTCCTTGAGACGGGGCTGAAGATCGCTCATTTCTTGAAAGTTGTTCGTATTCCGAATTTTGTTCAAATCATCATTAAGTTTGCCGAGCCGGCCTTCCATTTCAATTTTACTTTTTTCTAAATCCAAAAAGCGGTTATTTGCACTATTTAATTTTTGATTAATATCCTGCCACAGAAAGCCGTAGTAGTTTAATTGAACAGCCTGTAAGTCCCCGGCAATTTCATCGCGGCGTTTCAGTTTTTCTACTTGGCGCGTTAAACTTTTTAGCCGCGGTCTGATTTCGGCGAGCAGCATCTCGACTTGCTGGAGGTTTTCGTAGCTTGATTCTAATTTGTTTAAGGCGGAGTCGCGTTTAATTTGAAATTGTTTAACGCCGGTCGCTTCGTCAAAAAAATCTTTGCGTTCGGCCGCCGAAGTATTCAAAAAATTTTCCACCATGCCCTGGCCGATGACGCTATAGGTTTTTTGTCCGAAGTTGGCTTTCGCGAGCAGCATCTGAATATCGGCGAGACGGACGCGATGGCCATTGAGCAGGTATTCGCTTTCGCCGCTGCGATAAATGCGGCGCGTAATAACTATTTCCGCGCAGCTCAAAATCATCTGGTCGAGATCGCTTTCGCTTTCAATGGTTTCCGGTGCGGCCGCTTTGTTTTTGGCGGCCACGGAATTATTTAAACATAGAGAAACCTCCGCCATACCGAGCTGGCCCTTTTTATCGGAACCAGAAAAAATCACATCCTCGCTTTTTTTACCGCGGATGGTTTTTAGACTTTGTTCACCGAGGGCCCAACGGATAGAATCGGCGACATTTGATTTTCCGGACCCGTTCGGGCCGACGATGGCGGTCAGGCCTCTTTTTTGGCCGTCGAGCAGTCCGGAGAAGATTAATTTATTTTTATTGGCGAAGGATTTAAAGCCTTGGATTTCTAGTCTTTCTAAATACATATTTAGCCCGTTTTAAAGCTCCCTTTTTGATTTAAACTTTTTCCTATATAATACTATAATAAAGGATATAGACTAAAATGACAAATTGATTATGATTATTTCATTGAGCGGGGCGCCGGGTTCGGGCAAGAGTACGATCGCACAAATGTTGGCTGAGAAATATGGCTGGCCGCGCTATTATATGGGCGGCTTGCGGCGTGAGGCAGCCAAAAAAAGAGGAATGACCTTAGCAGAGTACAATAAGTTGGGCGAAAGCGATCCGATGACAGACCAAGAGGTTGATTATTACCAGCGCGATTTAGGGCAGGCAGAGGATAATTTCATTATCGAAGGTCGGACCTCCTGGCACTTTATCCCTCAGTCTTTGAAGATTTATCTCGACGTCAGCCCGGAGGCGGGGGCAAAGCGAATTTTTGGCAATTTACAGCGAAAAAATGATAGAAATGAGGATAAAGGCCTGAATACCTGGCAGGATGTCCAAAAGAGTAATTCCGAGCGTCTGGAGAGCGACAGGACGCGCTACAAGCAGTATTATGGGATTGAGGTTTATGATCACGCTAATTATGATTATTATCTGGATACAACTGAAATGAGCCCGCAGGCCGTTTTCCAGGCAGTTTCTGAATATGTGGCCGCCAGCCTTGACAAGAGGAATAATTAATTATAACATTAGACAAGATTTGCCTTATTAAATAAGTATTTTCAAACGAGATTTAACCAGTCTCGTTTATATAATTTTAAACAATATGGTTGAGACAAAATTAGAATTAAAGCCAGGAATGACTATCCGGGTTTATCAGAAAATCAAGGAATTGAATTCTAAGGGTGAAGAAAAAGAGAGAGTTCAATATTTTGAAGGCATGATAATCGCGCGTAAGCATAATAAAGAAAAAGGATCGACTATTACTGTTCGTAAAGTCTCCGATGGCATTGGCGTGGAAAAGATTTTCCCGTTGAATTTACCGACGATCACCAAAATTGAAATTAAGAAGGTGGCCGAAGTAAGACGAGCTAAACTTTATTACCTGAGAGAAGGCTATAAGAAAAGATTAAAAGAAAAGGTCGTCAAATAGACGACTTTTTCTCGTTCGGGCGGATGGTGAAATTGGTAGACACGCAAGCTTGAGGGGCTTGTGGCCGCAAGGCCGTGGAGGTTCAAATCCTCTTTCGCCCACCATCTATTAAGTTAGGAATAATGCATTGGGGCGCATAGCTCAGCTGGTTAGAGCACTTCGTTTACACCGAAGGGGTCCAGGGTTCGAATCCTTGTGCGCCCACAAATAAAAAGAAGCCGACCGGCTTCTTTTTATTTACTTTATCTTTTAAAAGAAATCAGATAAACTAAAAATATGTTAAAGATAGTAACAAACAATGAAAAAGAAACCTATGACCTGGGGTGCAAACTCGCAAGCCAGCTTAAAGGTGGCGAATTTTTAGCCCTCTGTGGCGACTTAGGCGCGGGCAAAACTAAATTTTTGCAGGGCTTGGCTTACGGTCTGGGCGTTAAGGGTCGAGTAAATAGTCCTACTTTTAATATTCTTAAACTCTATAGAACAAACTCCACTCAAGAAATAAAAAGATTTTGCCATATTGATACCTACCGTCTCCATTCGGAAAAAGATTTATTGTCTCTTGGTATTAATGAATTGATTGAAGACCCAGCAACCGTCATTGCCGTGGAATGGGCCGAAAAGATCAAAAAAATTTGGCCAAAAAAAACTATCGTTATCAGCATAAAACATTTAGCCGAAAATAAAAGGGAAATAAGCATTAGATAAATTAGATATAAAAAGAGAGGGTAGAATTGATTCAAACCCTCTTTTTGCTTAGCCATTTTGGCTATGCGAGTTTTTTGATTTTGATAAAAACATCTTTTTCTGGCGTACAGAGACTGCAGTAATTGGTTTCAAAATACCAATCCTTGAAGTCTGTGGTCTTGGTGACGTTAATTTCCGGGGAGTTTCCGAGAATTTTCATCGTGTTTAATAACCCGAGAACAATTTCTTCATTGATCTCAAAGATGTTTTGGCATTTTGCACAGACGCAGCGGGAAATGCTATCGGTAAGTGATAGCGGTTTGTGCAATTCGATGTTTTTAAACTGTTCTCCTTCCGGCCAGTTATTAGTTGTTCGGCCAATAAGTGATGCTTTCCAGTTTTTCACGGCTTAGAGTTTTTCGAGGGTTAAGAGATAAATTAATGTTTTAATATTGTTATTTTCCTTTATTTTTATTCTGCTTTAGTCTTGTAATTTTCAATCAAAGCTTGGATAATATCTTCGCCAAATTCAGCTATTTTTTTTGTGAAGAACTCTTTATCAAAATTATTATTAATTTGGCTTGGATCATATTTGTCTTTTTCTTCTGGATCGATATTTAATAGAACGTTGGCTCTGGTTTTATCCTTAGAATTTCTGCCGGTAATATCAACCGTCGCATAGGTTTGTTCTTCGCCCGTTTCTTTGGCGTAAAGTTTAAAGTAAAAATCTATTTTATGGACCACGTCTAAGTGTGTCCCGCCGACAGCGGTGAAAAATTTTAAAGTATAATCGTCTTCAAAACGATTTTTTATGTAATTATAAAGGGCCTTACTAAAAAAATGACTGGGATTTTCCGGATCACCCGGTTGGCACTGTTCGACCAAGTCCATGGATTTTTTAAAATTTATGTAGTTATCTTTGTTGGCTAAGGACAAAGTATCAGTAAATTCTTTTTGTGCCGCCTCTCTTAGTTTTAGCATATTAACGAACTCTTGCTCTGTGCTCAGTTTTTCAGTCGTCGCTTTTTCGTGCAAGGTTGCGTAGGCCAGTGTCTTATATTCATTCGCCTTGATTGTGCCTAAAAACTCTCTCTCCAGAGTAGCTCCCGTGTTTTCGTAGCCCTTACGACTATTTTCAATACGATTCAAGGTTGAAGAATTTATCATATTATTTTTTTAGACCCTTTAAGACTATTAATAAAGCGCCACCGCTTATCATTATATCTGCTAAATTGAAAACCGTGAAATAACGGAGTTCTAAATAGTCGATAACATAGCCGTAAATAAGACGGTCTAGTATATTACTTATAGCACCAAATAAAATAATTGTCAATAGCACAATACTCAGTTTTTCATTACTTTTCTTTAATATTAGATAAAAAATTACATAAATTAAGGCCGCTATCAAGGCTAAAATAAGGATATTCAAAAAGGAGCCGCTTAAAGGCAAAGAAAAGGCGATAAAATAATTAGGTGTGAAGCTGAATGAGAAAACGTGGTCGATTATACTAATCGGGCCCGACATGGCCAAGTTTAGGGCAAGCGATTTAAGATAGCGATCGGTTATAAAAAATATAGCTATCAAAATTATAATAGCTATATTCTTCAGGTATTTTTTAAAAATAGTTTTATTCATTTTCTTGCAGCTCTGTCTTGCAACTTATACAAGAGCTGGCCGTCGGCCGAGCTAAGAGTCTTTTTTCTGCAATCGGGTTGCCACAGTATTTACAGGTACCATAAGTACCCTTTTTAATTCTTTCTAGAGATTTTTCAATATCTTCCAGGCTTTTTTCCAAAACTTTTTCGGTAACAATATTGGTAGAATAATCAGTAATTTCCTGGGCGTTTTCATCTGGTTTATCGCCGTATTCCGGAAATTTAGTACCGGTATTATCAGCCTCATGACTATCGATACGAGAAAATTCCTTGAGTTCGTGAAGAACCTGGTCTTTTTGGGCTAAAAGATTTTTTTCTATTTCCGCCAGCGTGTTTGGGTTTAATTCATTGTCCATATTTTCGTAATTATCGTAAAATAAAAAACCACTGTATAATTAGTTTTTATAGCTAAATTATAACTTATCGTCTTATATTTGGCAAGGTTTAGGCTTGTTTTAAGCCTTTGACAAGATAAATTGTTTCTGCTATGATTTTTTTGTGGCTCATAGTAAATAAGCCATTTTTTAAAGCAAATTTGGAGTGGTAGCTCAGTTGGTTAGAGCGTCTGCCTGTCACGCAGAAGGTCGCGGGTTCGACCCCCGTCCATTCCGCCGTCAAAAAACAACGCGATTATAATCGGGTTGTTTTTAAATAGAAAGCCCTAATCAGTAAATGATCAGGGCTAAAAAAGCTTACCACGACATGCGTCCACAGCTTCGGCCTAAATATTTCCCCCTGGATAACAAATTCAGCGATCGAAAAATGATCAGTATTTAAGTTAGGGGCCTTAGCCGGTGGTCTGGAAAAAAGTCCATGCAATGAACAAATTTTTTTTCTTTTAGTTAGCAGAGGCCACAGTCGGTCAACGATTTATATTGAATACGACTTATATGGGCTGGGTGTGGCATTTCTAACTTTCAGCTTCTTTGGTGTTTTTATTATATCATTTGTTGTGTTTTCAGACAAATAATAATTGAAAAATGCTTTAATAACAGCTATAATTTAATTTACGTATTAATAGTGGTAACAATACTTATTATATATTGTATTATATTTATGAGAAAAAAATTGGGGTTAATGGTCATTATAGTGCTCGTCGCAATACCTTTATTGCGCTGGTTTTTTATTGAACCCTTAAATTTCCGTTTTTTTAACTTTATTGGCACGATGACCAGTCTTGGTCAAATCACCGGGATTGTCGGCCTAACCCTGTTTTCGCTCAATCTTATTTTAAGTGTGCGCATTAAAGCGGTCGAAAGATTTTTTTATGGTTTGGATAGAATTTATGATAATCATCATAAAATTGGAGCGATTTCTTTTTCTCTCCTGCTTTTCCATCCCCTGTTTTTGGTAGTTAGCTATTTGTCAGTTTCGCTGCGTGCGGCGGTAGATTTTTTTATGCCTTTTACTGATATACCAATTACTTACGGCATAGTCGCCCTGTTCCTAATGATTATTTTACTGGGTCTGACTTTTTATTCTAAACTACGTTATCACCGCTGGAAATTTACACATAAATTCATGGTTTTAGCTTTTGTTTTTGCTCTCTTGCACTCATTAACAATCTCAAGCGATATTTCCCGAGATGCTTTTCTGCGTATTTATTTATTAACACTGGGTCTGCTTGGCTTGGGGGCGGGATTTTATCAGGCCGTCCTAAGCCGTCTATTCAATTCTCATGTGCGCTATAATTTGAAAGCCGTTAACATAATTAATGCTCGTACGGTCGAGTTGGAACTGGAGCCAAAGACCAAAGGAATTAAATTTTATCCCGGACAATTTGTTTTTATTCGCTTTTTGGCGGGCGATATAAAACCGGAATCCCATCCCTTTTCCATAACTACGGGCGAGGAGGGTGCTAACCTACATTTGGTGATTAAATCATTAGGCGACTTTACCGGGCAAGTAAAAAAATTAGTCCCGGGCATACCGGTGGACGTTGAAGGACCTTATGGAAAGTTTTCACATTTAAATGTGGCCAATAAAAATCAGATATGGATTGCCGGTGGCGTCGGAATTACGCCCTTTATAAGTATGGCCAGAAGTTTAAATACGGATGATTATAAAATTGATTTGTATTATGCGGTTAATAGCGCCGATGAAGTTGTTTTGTTAAATGAGTTAAAAGCAATTGAAACCAGAAAAAGCCTGCGTTTAATTCCTTGGTACACGAACGAAAAGGGATATTTGAACGCGCGCGCAATCTCAGGACTTAGTCCGAATTTGGAAAACAGCGATATTCTAATGTGCGGCCCGTCGGCATTTATGTTTAGTTTGCGTCAGCAATTTGTCGACCTGGGCATTAAGAAAAAACATATTCATTTTGAAAATTTTAAACTCCTATGAAAAAACTAGTCACAATTTCTTTATTTATTTTTTGGGCGGTTGTGGTCGCGATTATTGTTGCCGGCTTGCTTTTTTATCATAATAATCGGACAGGGTTAAATAATGGCTTTAAATTAGCTTTTGTTAATAGTGGAAGCATTAATAATAATGATTTGGCTACATCAACCCAAGGCACTCTTACGGACGCAAAGGGGAATCCACTAACGCCTTTGGCCGCAAAAAGCGTTGGCGCAATTAGTACTCTTTCGCTCTCTGAAATTGCCAAGCATAATTCAAATGGTGATTGTTGGTTGCTCATAAATAATAATGTCTACAACGTGACCAGTTTTCTGTCTGCGCATCCCGGCGGAGCCGGTACGATAATTCCGTATTGCGGACGAGAAGCCACTCAGGCTTTTAATACGAAGGATATTGGTAGTTCGCACTCAAATACAGCGATCAGCATGCTAAAGGATTATTATATTGGTTATTTAAATGAAGTTTTTACCGCAAAGACAATTCCAAGTACTCCGGCTGGTCAAGCCGGTGTCGGCGGGGCGACAAAAGCAATTTCTGGTTCGAGTAGTTCTGCTAACACAGCGACAAAGCCGGTAGCGGCAGTTTCTTCACCGGTAGCGGCAGTTTCTTCGGGCGGGGCGAGCAGCTCTTCACCGACAGCCGCCACCCTAACTTTAAGTATGGCGACAATTTCCACTCATAATAATGCCAAAGATTGTTGGCTGCTTATTAATAGTAAAGTATATAATGTTACCAGTTTTATATCTGCGCATCCCGGCGGAGCCGGTACGATAATTCCGTATTGTGGTCAGGAAGCAACCCAAGCCTTTAATACCAAGGGGGGAAACACCCCGCACTCGAGTACTGCGGCCAGTATGCTCTCCTCATACTATATTGGAGATTTAAACCAGGCGACCAGCCAGCAGCAAGTGCAGCAAAGCGTGCAGACGACTAACGCGGTTGCGCCGACGACCAGAGACGGCGAGGATGATGATGACTAAATTTTTTTATCTTGACAGATTAGCTTTAATGTTTTAAGCTAAAATTTAGTTCATTTTTATAAAATTAACATGTAAAAAAAGGAGGTAAAAAGTGAGTACATTAAAAAAAATCCAGATTGGCATTATTGCCAATAGCACTTCAGCCTCCAATCGGGAGGAGTTAATCGCCGAGCTTGGTCCACCTGAAAATGGTTTTTTTGGGCCCTTGGAAGCGACTTATGGTGATTTAAATATCGCCATTATTCCACTTGATATACAGCCTAACGATCCTACTACAATCGAGGGAAACAAGAAGGGCCGGGCGGCGCTCCCCGGAGCGGTGGAATATTTAATCCATAGGGGCGCAGAAATAATTGATTTTGCCGCCTCGACTAAAAGATTGCCCGCTAACAACGGTCGAGAAATGAAGGAAAAATATCCCGATACAGTTTTCACAATTGGTGACAACGCGACGTCGATTTCTCTCCTGAGCGTGATTGCAAACTCATATCAGAATTTGCGTTTCGACCCTAAGAGTGGCTCGGCTGCCTGTATGGGCGACGGGTTTATGGGCCGGACAGCCCTGAATTTCATGCTGGAAAAAAAATGCGAAAACTTGGTGTTGATTAGCCGCCACGGTAATAATCTTCCGTCGGCGGTGCGTAGAGTCGAAAAAGTCGACAATATTAACCCTGGAACCCAAATGTTTTTTAGCTGCGCTCATAACCATCTGGTGGAGCCTGAAGCATTTAGGCGGCTCCTTGATCCGGCGTCAATTATTATTGATGTCGCTGCCCCCTTTGGCATAAGCCAGGCTGTTTATTCTGAGCTGCCCAAAACGGTCGAATTATTTCATGCCGGCAGTTTCTTTTTAGAAAAAATTAAGTACCAATTTCCGCCTAATATCCTTTCTTTTCCTTTGGTAGGATTCTGGTACGGTTGTTTTACCGAAGCGGTAATGTTGATGCTGGCGAAACAAGACGGTATTGATTTGCGGCCATATAATTTTTTCGGAGTTAATTCAGATAGCAGCCGCTTACTTTATCGGTATTTGCAGCAGGAAGAAGTCATGGTACCGCTGATTAATTTTTATGCTCCAGAGAAGGGTATAAAATTTAGCCTTTTAAGTAGGGAATAGGGCCAGACTAACGATTTTATTTTAGGGGAGCATCCATAGCTCCCCTTTTTTATTTTTACTAATGATGGTAAAATTATATTAGTTTATCAAGAATAAATATGATAATTCTCAATAATTTTTCGCGGATATTTTCGCTTCTCAGTCTGCTTTTTATAATAATTTTAAGCCTGGTTGTTCTGATTAATAGCCGTAAATTGCTTAACAAGTTATTTTTTCTTTTAACTTTGATTTTGGACCTGTGGGTGTTTGGCAGCTTCATGATGCTGAGCAGTACGGCTGATGCTCAGGTTATTTTTTGGGACCGCTTTATCTACGCCGCCGTCGTTTTTTGGCCGGCACTTCAATATCATTTTAGCTTGGCGGTCACATATATCAATAAAAAAAGACGCATCGCCCTGGCCGTTGCCTATTTATTGTCGCCGGTTTTTTTAGTTTTGAGCCAAACTGATTATTTTGTTAAAGATGTTTTTCGTTACGCTTGGGGGGCGCACACTCAGGCTCAGTTTTTACATCACTTCTTTGTGCTCTTCTTTGCTGTTTACGGCTTATTGTTTTTTTACAACATGATTAAGCAGTATCGCCGCGAACATTTTCGGGTAGAAAAAAAACGGCTTCTATATTATATCCTCGGCTTCTGCGTTTTGGATTTTATCGGCGGCACCGCTTTTTTTCCGGCCTATCTCATTCCGTTTTTTCCGGTTTTTTTAGCGACGCCTCTAATTTTTTCCTTAATTATTTCTTATGCGATAGTTTATTTCGGTCTCATGGATGTAAAACTGATTATGCGTCGTTATTTTGTCTATTCCATGTCCCTGATTTCAGTTTTGGTGCCGACCTATCTTTGCCTATATGACATTAATGCCTTTTATCCACGCTATCTGTTCCCGGCTTCTTTAATAATCTTCGCGATTTCATTAACTTTTTTTGCGCGAATAAAAAATTACTTTTACAAATTTTCCAATAAGCACTTCTTTTCTTCGTTATATGATTTTAACGAACTTATTTATAATTTAAATAATCGTCTACGCGCCTCGCTCGATATTAAACAGATTTTTCAGTCGACCATTACGATCCTCAGTGAAGCGTTCCACTCGAAAGCAATCGCCGTCATTAATTATGAAAAAAAGACTGAAACCTGGACGGTGGTTATTAACAATGGATTTGATTTCAAAAGAAAAAATATACCTTTAAAGTATCAGCTGGCAGCGGACGCTTTTTCGGGCAATACGCCTTTGGCTATTGCCAGCTTATTTGATATTTTTGGCAGCGCAAATCGAGGCACATCTGAATATTTGGAAAAAGTTGGTGTGCAATTAATGTTGCCGATAAAGATTAAACAAAGCAAGCTGGTAAGTTTTATGATTTTTGGGCAAAAGGAGTCGGGCGAGGTATATAACTCCAAAGATTTACGCGTTTTAGAATCCGTGGCGGCCGAAATCGGCATCTCTTTGGAGAATGCTTTATTATACCAAAGCGTTACGAAGTTTAATGTAAAATTGAAAGAAGAAATAAGTAAAGCGACCAAACAACTCCAGGCGCAGAATGAAGCGCTGACTATTTTAGATAAAGCCAAGACTGAATTCGTCGGTATCGCCTCGCACCAGCTCCGGACCCCTCTGACCGGGATTCGCTGGTTTACGGAATTATTGATGCAGAATAAAGAAAAGAATTTGAATCGGGAACAATTGGATTTTTTAAACCAAGTCGATAAAAGTAATCATCGCATGATTAGTCTGGTTAATGATTTACTTGACGTCACTCATATTGAAACGGGGCGGAAGTTTGATATTATTAAAACGGAATTTAAACTGGATGATGTTATCCAAGAAGTTATCAAAGAAAACGTCGCTTTACTCACAACAAAAAAATTAACCCTGCTTAATCAAATTGCGCCGAATCTAATGATTTATGCCGATAGCGATAAAATTAAGCAGGTCTGGCAAAATTTAATTTCTAACGCCACTAAGTATACCCAGGAAAAGAAGGCAATTAATTTGTCGGTAGCAGAAAATAGTGCCGGCGAATTAGTATTTTGTGTACAAGATGAGGGCATCGGCATACCGAAAGATCAGCAGAGCCAAATTTTTGCCAAATTTTTTCGAGCGAATAATGCGACGCTTCAAGAAAGCGACGGCACCGGTCTGGGCCTTTATATCGCCAGGGAAATAATTCGAGCGCATGGCGGCGAAATGTGGTTTGAGTCGGAAGAAAACAAGGGAACTAAATTTTATTTTTCTCTGCCTATGGCCACAAAAAAGAAGATGGCTGTCACTATTAAAAAAGAAACAAACGTAATTAATATTAATAATAAAATTAAAAAATATGCCTAAGAAAATTTTAATTGTCGAAGATGACCTAAGTTTAGCTAAGGCGCTTCGGGTAAGTTTAGAGGGAGAGAAATTTGAAGTGATAGAAGCGCACGACGGCCTTGAGGGTTTGGCCGCTGCTGAAAAAAATCTACCGAATTTAATTCTCTGTGATATTAATATGCCGAAGATGGACGGTCTTAGCATGCTTTCGGCCATGCGTCAGACGGATTGGGGCAAAGATCTCTCGGTAATTATGTTGACTAATTTTAGCGATGGCGACAAAATTTCCGAAGCTTTGAAGAATTCTGTTTTTCGCTATTTAGTGAAAAGTGATTGGGACCTCGCGCACATCATTGAAGAAGTAAAGAAGGAAATGAAATAATTAAGAATGAAATAATATAAATTGCGCCAATTAAAAACAGCCTTACGGCTGTTTTTTTGGTTTTTTTGTGCCCCCAGAGGGAATCGAACCCCCACCTTAAGCTCCGGAAGCTCACGTTCTATCCATTGAACTATGAGGGCTCTATGCGGAGAGGGAGGGATTCGAACCCTCGAAGGGCTTTCACCCTTGCCGCTTTTCGAGAGCGGTACTTTCAACCACTCAGTCACCTCTCCTTTTACTTACTTGATTAAGATTAATATGACAATACTGATAAGCAGAAAAACAAATAAACTTGCACCGGTATAAAATAATAATTTTACCGCCCCTTTCTTCGCGCCTTCGAGATAGAGCATAATCGGCTTAGCCAGTATCAGGGAACCTGTCACCAGAGCGGAGAAAACAAATAATAGCAGCATGACAATCGGAATCAGAAATTTATTGTCTTCTTGGCCGAAGAGCCAACTTGCGTTATTGATAAATAAGGAAATTAAGAAAACATAAATTGAGACGCCGAAAGCGCTTAAAATACCGCGCCCGATTAATTTTGTGTCTTTCATATTTTTAAATTATTAATTTCTTCTTCATTTAAATAATCCCATTTACCTTCAGGGAGAGAACCTAAAGTCAGGCTGCCGAGACTAATTCTTTTTAGGTCCACGACGCGTGTTCCCAAAACATCGAACATGCGCCGAATCTGTCTTTTTTTGCCCTCGTTTAAGGTTATTACAAATAAATCATTTTGTAAATATTTTGCGCGAACTGCCTTAACAATGCCGTCACCATCAGCAATATCAACGCCGGCGAGTAATTTTTTTATAACCAACTCGGGGTTGATAACTTCGTCTCTAATTTTAACTTCATACTCCTTATCATGCTCAAACTTAGGATGAGATAATTTCTGGGTTAAATCGCCATCGTTTGTTAAAAGAATTAAACCGTGACTATCTTTATCTAAGCGGCCGACCGCAAACAGGCGCGTTGGTAAGTCAACCAGGTCAAAGATATTCTTTTCTCCGGGGAAGGTTCGATTCGTACAGGTATAGCCGAGCGGCTTATTTAAGATAACATAAACTTTTTCTTCTGGGCGCGGCAAAAGGCGTCCGTTAACGGTAATTTTATCTTCGTTCGGATCGGCCTCTTCGCCGATAAGAGCTAAATGGCCATTAACCCTGACCTGTTCATTTCTGATTAGCTCTTCGCCGTGGCGGCGAGAGCAATAGCCACTTGAGGCAATCGCCTTTTGTAAAATCATTTTCATATTTGTCTCAGCTAATTGATTAATTACGGATGTTTTTCGTACCGAAGCTTTGATTATAATTCAATAGTCCGATAAAAGCCAGCAGCACCCAGAACATTACGGAGAGGTCATTCTTAAAGTAAGGCACGTCGACTAAGCCGTGGACAATTATCGCGATTAAAGCACTTAGTAGTCCCAAGGCTAAATATTTTTCCGGATGCCCCTCGCGATGATAGGTAAGTGTCAGCTTAAGAGAAATATAAAGAGCGCGCACGAGCAGCCACATAAAAGTTAAGGCGCCGAGCAGGCCAATTTCGCTCCAGAAGTTCAGGAATATATTGTGGGGATACATATAAATTTCCACTGGCTGCCAATATTTAGTACGCAAAGTTGAGCTGGCCCGTAGTTGCGCATCAAAATTAGGCAGATTATCGCTGTTGAAAAAAATGCCTTCTTGATGATATGGAGCGACAGCTGCCTGGTAGTTATCGAGGCCCGCGCCGGTAATGAATTTGGTACCGGTTAAGGCCAGTAGGGTTTCTTTCCATTGGCGCTGGCGGATTTGGCCGGATAAATCGTTAAGAGTTAACTTGGTCATCACGAAGTTTTTTGTCGGTGCGAAGTAGAAGACGCCCGCAATTACTACGGCCGTTAAAATTAAGGTCGCAATTCTTTGGCGTCTGCCGGCGAATAGGCCAAAAATTAGTAATCCCGCGACCACGCCGATTAAAGCTCCTTCGGAGCGGGCGAAGTAGATAGATAAAAGCGCGCCGGCGATAACCAGCATGATAAGAATTTTCTTAAAAGTTTTGCTGAGCGTCGTTGTGTGAGGTAAAGAAAAAAACCAGCCGAGGAAAACTAAAACAAGTGGGGCCAGATATAGGCCGACGGCGTTTGGATAGCCGAAGAATGATACGACGCGCCGGGTTGCCTCGTTCGCCCAAAAGGGATTAGCGATTAAATTACCGGTAATTTTTTGGTAGATTGCTAAAATTGAAACAGAGGCGGTCGAAAGTAGTAAGGCCCAGAGAATTTTTTGCCAGTCTTTTTTTTCGCGGAAAATATTTATGACGAGAATAAAGACAAGAATCGGTTCGAAAAAATAAGCTTTCCAGATTCCGAGAGCGCCCAAATTAAAATTAGCCACGCCGACGGCAACGAATGAAAAGATTATTAGTAAAATAATTTCCAGGGCGAAAGGATAGGGAACGCGCGCCGAACGATTTTTTAATTTATGTTTCGCTTGCGGGAGCCAGGATTTGAAGAACCAAACGGCGAAAGTTAAAAGGATCATAACTTCCAGTACGGTTGAGGGTATGCCGAGGACAGAAAAGCGGATTAAATAGCTCGGCAGGGCGGCAATCAGCAAAAACAAAGCGTAGTCCAGGCGCCAGAGGGCCAGAGCGAAAAAACAAACAGAAAAAATTATTATTCCTATCATCATATGTTTATTTGTCCTTCTATTATATCACCCGCTTCGCAAAGAAACAAAAACCGCCCCAACGGGGCGATTTTAATTTAATTGGCTCTTTCTTGATATTCGCCCGTATCGGTATTGATGCGGATAATGTCGCCTTCATTAATAAACATCGGGACATTAATTTTCGCACCCGTTTCAATTTCTACCTGTTTATTAACATTACCGGCGGAATTGCCCTTTACTCCGGGCGGTGCGCTCACGACTTTAAATTCCATTTTTATCGGCAAGCTGATTGATACCGGTTTGTTTTCAAAATATAAAACATCAACGTCGGTCCCATCTTTAAGAAAGAGAGAGGATTCGCCGATTTCTTCCACCGGTAAATTGAATTGTTCGTAGCTCGCATTATCCATGAAGTAAGCCTGGTCTTTATCTTTATACATGAAATTGGCTTTCTTCGTTTCCGTTTCCGCTTCTTCCGCTTTTTCCGCTCCTTGGTAAGTGCGTTCCTGAATACTACCGTTAATTAAATTACGGCATTTCACTTTTAAGACGGCGCCGCCGCGGCCCATTTTATGGTGATCGGTTTTAATAATGATATAAGGCTCGGCGTTAAGCTTAATAACGCGGCCAGTTTTTATTTCGTTAAAGTTCAACATAAGGTTTTGAGGCTTATTGAATTATTTATGAGTCGGAGACAAGAGGGCCATAACGCGGGAGCGTTTGATGGCCATCGCTAATTTTCTTTGGTGCCATGAGCAGACGCCAGTACGATCGCCCGGTAAAATTTTCATGTAAAAGTTTATGAAACGTTTTAGAGTTCGGGTGTCTTTGTAGTCGACGTCAAGATTATTAACACAGAAATAACATTCTTTAATTTTTTTAGTCATAGTTTTAATTATTTATTAGAAGGGAATATTTTCCACGCGAATTTCTTCGTCGTCGATAGCTTCATCAGGGATTTCGATAGTCGCTTCCGGTGAATTATTGCTGCTGCCCATCGGGCTGCCGCCAAACGGAGTCGAGCCCTTGGTGTCGAGCATGATCATATTTTCCGCGACGATTTCCGTGCGATAGCGCTTAACGCCGTCTTGTCCGGTCCAGTCAGTCGTTTGTAATCGGCCTTCAAGGAAAACTTTCGAGCCTTTATGTAAATATTTCGCACAGATGTCGGCTAATTTCCGCCAAGCGATAATATTATGGAATTCGGTTTTCTTTTGCTGTTGACCGCTTTGGTCCGTCCAAACAAGATTAGTGGCGACGGAGAAGGAAGCGACATTTTGGCCGGATGGCGTGTTGCGCATTTCCGGGTCGCGCGTCAGGTTGCCGATAATCATGGCTTTATTTAAGTTCATATTTTTGGACTAATTCTTTTTTTGAAGAATTAAATTAATTAAATTAAATCTTTGGCACTGAGAATGCCTTCTAATTTTTCGTCCAAATCTTTGAGGTCCACGCGCTTGTCATTAGCCTTCGGGGCCGCTGACGGAGTTACCGGGCTGGACATTTTTTTCTCTTTTGATTCCTGCTGTTTCGCAGTCGCTGCCTTTTTAGAGTCAATCTTGGCGCGGATCACTTGTTCGCGTGCGATTTCTTCATCAGTCTTAGCTTTTTTAACCACAATCTGGTGGCGCAAAACATCGGCCGATAATCTTAAATTTTGATCGACTTTGGCTAAAAATTCCCCTTCTAGATCAAATTCAAACAAACCGTAATACCCGTAGGCATTATGCTTGATTTCATAGGCCAACTTTTTCTTACCCCAATACTCAGTGTGGGTAATCTGGCCTCCATTCTCGGTTATTACTTGACCGACCTTAGCCGCTACGGTTTTCGCTTCATCATCCGTAAACTTGTTCGGGGTGATGAAAAGAATCTCGTAATGGGTCGCTCCGGCTGCTTTGGTTTTTGACATAGTTATTATAGATTAAGGGCAATAAAGATTATTTAAAGTATTTTTAAATAATTTCTAAAGACCCCTGATTAAATAAAATCCCCAAGTATTCTAAATCCTGAGGGTTTAAGAATACCTTTAATTCTGCTCTAATATTGGCAGAATTATCTTGAAATTAATTCAAGATATGGGAAAGATATTGTGTTTATTTATTTGTAAACTCAGATTATCATGAATATTATTAAATTGCAAGAGTGCTTTAATTGCCAGCCGGGCAAGTTTAAGATAGAATAAATTGTATGAAATACTATTTTATATTAGGAACAAACGCAGCCCTGTCGGTCGCCGAATTAGCGGCGGCAGTTGATCTAAAAAAGGCTAAACTCCTGGCGACTGATTTTTTGCTTTGGGAGACAAGTACAGAAATTAATGCCGAAGCGCTGATCAAAAGATTGGGCGGAATAATTAAAATTGGGGAGATTAAAGATGAAATTGCCGGTGGTGATGGAGCTAAATTATTAGCCGCTATTATAAATTTGGGGAAAATAAAAAAATATCAATCAAAGGAAGGTAAGTTTAATTTCGGTTTTTCCAATTACGGCAAATATCAATTCAATAAGCAAGATCTCGGTCTTAAATTAAAAAAATATTTTAGTGATGAGAAAGTAAGTTCACGTTTTGTGGTTAGTCGGGAAAAAACCTTATCGAGTGTTGTCATCACGCAGAATAAATTAATCGCCCGGGGTATTGAATTCTGTTTAATTAAAGATGGCGAAACTATTTTGCTCGGTGAAACATTGGCCGTACAGGATTTTAAAGATTTGTCGCGTCGTGATTTCGGTCGGCCAGCGCGCGACGATCAATCTGGCATGTTGCCGCCGAAATTGGCGCAGATAATGATTAATTTGGCACAAGTAAGAAACTTTGACGATGTGATTGTTGATCCTTTTTGCGGTTCGGGCACGATTTTAAGCGAGGCGATACTTATGGGTTATAAACATCTCTTCGGTTCTGACGTTTCGCCACGGGCGATAGATGATACTTATAAAAATATCAGTTGGACTAAGGAATTGTACAAGGTTAGTGATGCCAAAACAAAAATCATGGTTAAGAACGTCGTTAATCTTTCTAAATTTATTAAGGCCGGTTTGGCCGAGGCGGTAATTACCGAACCCTTTTTGGGCCCGCAGCGCGGCTTGATAGATTTTAAATTAGTCGCTAAAAATCTAGAGGAATTATATGGTCTGGCCCTGAATGAATTTCAGACGATTTTAAAAAAAGGTGGCCGTGTGGTCATGATCTGGCCCCTATTTTACGGACAAAGACCGATTACGCCGAGCTACGACGGTTTTAAAATGCTGAATATGATTCCGGAGGAAATGCGCCTGAGCGAATTTATCAAAAAAAATAATCGTGAGACGATTATTTATGGTCGTCCCGGCCAAAAAGTCTATCGGGAGATTGTGGTTCTGGAGAAAATATAAGTTAATATTTTGGAAAATGAAAAACGCGTCCTTTTGGGGCGCGTTTTGTATTGTGCATGGAATCTAAAGTTTCTCTGAAATTTTTTTACATGTTCAGAGCTTTTTTCTTTAGATTATTCATTTGTCGTTTTTCCTTTATCGTTTGATGTATAAAGGCGAACGCGATAATGATAAAAATATAAACAAGAAACAAGAGATTAAAATGAAGAGTAAGGATAAATGCTCCAATAAAGCCCGCAACGATGGCAACGAGTCCAATTAACGCTATTAGGCGGGACACAAACCACCATATGGCTAATAATCCTGATAATAGAAAAAGCCAAATTTTCTTCTTCACTCTTGCCTTTAAGTAATCCGGTATTTTTTCTTCATCATACTTCTCTAATTTAACTGCCCCCCACAATAATAAGGGTAGAAAAAGGACAAATATTAACCAGGTTATAATATCATCGTGAGCCTCTGTCTCCGCTTTTTTTACTAATTTCGTTTTTAAGATGATGAATTTTAAATGTGAGTCGAAGAAAATAGTCCCAACAGCCGAAAGTTGTTCCTTATGACAATAGGTTCCAGTCCAATGTTCTTGTCTCTCAGCTTCGCTCATCCAACGATTCCAGGTTACGGGCTTACCCGCGTTAAGATAGGCATTGATAATCTCCTCGGAATAGAGAAGTGTCTTAACTCCGCCAGTAATGAATATTGTGTCGAGAATTGAGTCTACTTTAAAATTTGCGGCATCAGTATACGTAATCGTTCTCTGCGCGGGATTAAGTTTGCTACTTTTTTCTTGCTGGCCGTCACTAATGGTGACGAACAAAACCAGTTTGATGAGCTCGCCCTTTTTTTCGGCGATTCTATAACTGACCCTGCTAGGGTCGATTTTTACTGCAGCCTTTATGTAAGGCGTAAAAATACAGGCAAATACAAAAATTACAAAGATTTTTTTCATGATTTCTCGTTTTTTGGTTGTTTTTAATTGTAAAAGATCTTAAAAAATACACTATTCTAACTGAATAGTGTATCATATTTATTAAATTTAGTCAATATCTATCTATTTATCAGGAAATTGCACACATCTCCATCTTGAACTATGTATTCCTTGCCCTCAGTGCGGATTAAGCCCAATTCTTTAGCTTTAGCTTCGTTTCCACATTCGACGAACTTTTCCCAGTTAATGACCTCGGCCCGAATAAATCCCTTTATGAAGTCGGTATGGATTTCTCCAGCGGCCTGGGGCGCTTTGGAGCCATGCTTTATGGTCCAGGCGCGAGTTTCGTCCGCTCCGGTCGTAAAGAAGGTGTCGAGTCCGAGCAATTTATATGAGCTTTGGATTAAACGATCTAAACCACTTTGCTCAAGCCCTAATTCTTTAATGTATTCCGCTTGGTCTTCCTCGGGCAAATTAACGATTTCTTCCTCTAATTTTACATTTATCTTAATAATTAAATCATTTGTTCCGGGCAGAACATCGCCGGTATGAGTTTCGTCGATGTTTAATAAATAAAGAATTGGCTTAATCGTTAAGAGATTGAGCGTTTTGACGAAAGGCAAATCTTCTTCGCTAAACTCGAGCGTCCGCGCGGCTAAACCGGCGGCGAGGTGCTGAAATATTTTATCTAATATTCGTGCGCTATTTATTAATTCCTTATCTCCACTTTTTGCTTCGCGCTTGGTTTTATCCAGGCGTTTTTCTATTGAGGTGAGGTCGGCTAATATTAACTCGGTATTGATTGTTTCGCGGTCGCTAACCGGGTCAATCCGTCCATCAACATGGATTATATTTTTATCTTTAAAATCACGAATAACCTCGCAAATCGCATCGCATTCGCGAATATGAGCTAAAAATTTATTGCCAAGACCTTCGCCTTTACTTGCCCCCGCAACTAGACCGGCAATATCAACGAATTCAATAGTCGTTGGGATTACTTTGAGCGGTTTAGAAACGGCCGCGAGTTTATCTAAGCGAAAATCGGGTACCTTAACAACGCCGACGTTAGGGTCGATAGTACAAAAAGGATAATTCGCCGCCTCGACGCCTTTTTTAGTTAATAGATTGAATAAGGTTGATTTGCCGACGTTCGGCAGGCCAACGATTCCGATTGATAATGACATATGGGCTTAATATAGCATACTTTGAGAATAAAAAAAGAGGCCCACGTCGGGCAGTTTTTATATAAAAAGATAAGAATATAATAGTATGCCTAGAGTGAGCCTCATTCCTTGATTTAGATGACCAAGGAAAAATGAAGACTCTTGCTGACTTTAGAGCTTATCCGAACCAGCTCTTAGTAAATTAAATATTATTTATTATTTTAGGTTACAAGATGAGAACTAGTAAAAATTCTTTTTGTTTTTTATTAGTTTTTATCCTTTTTATTAACCTGTGATAATCTACTTAACAATTGGCACGTCAGCGTTGCCAAGAAAAGCTAGTTAAAGATCTACTCTTAGTATAGCACTTATAAATAATGTGGTCAAATATCGTGGACTTAAGTCAATATAATTGAATAAGTTGTGGTAAATTAAACTAAAATTAGTTAAATTTTGACACGCAAAGAACTCAGGCTGTTGATTTAAGTCCAGGCTAACTTAGACTTAAATTAGGGTTTTATACACCGATAACACAAGTTATCCACAGATTAGGCAAATTGTGTTGTTTATTTCTGACTAAAGGCTAAAACAAAAGCCCCGATTGGGGCTTTGTTAATTGAGGCTTGGGTGGGATTTGAACCCACGAATGGCAGTTTTGCAAACTGCAGCGTTAGACCACTTCGCCACCAAGCCGATTATTCCTTTAAGTTCACTTGAATTTTAGCCTATCTTATTTAAGTTGTAAACTGGGATCGACCCGTAATTTGCTAAAGGTAGTCGTTTTTTGGTGTTTGAGCTTGAATACTGCGGCCGCCGCAATCATGGCGGCGTTATCGGTAGTATATTCCTGGGCAGGGACCAGAAAATTGACCCCTGACAGTTTAGCCTTAACCGCTAAGGCCAGACTTTCCCGTAATTCACGGTTCGCGCTTACCCCGCCCGAAAGCATCACTGTCTTAGCCTCCAATCTTTTTGCGGCCTTGATAGTTTTAGCCGTTAGTATATCAATAATTGCCTGTTGATAGGCAAAACAATATTCTGGAATACGGGTTTTCCATTTGGGATCCTTTTTTAATTGGTAGAGTAGGGCGGTTTTTAAGCCGGAGAAAGAAAAGTCTGAATTATTTGAGTTCAGCATGGGGCGCGGAAAATTGAGATTGCTCGCGGGAGTTAAACTATCCGGAAAAGATTTTTTATAATCATTAGCGTATTGAGAAACAATCGGCCCTCCCGGATAACCGAGGTTCATCATCTTCGCACCTTTGTCAAAGGCCTCGCCGGCCGCGTCATCCAGGGTTTCGCCAATTATTTTTATTTTATAGTCTTTAGTCATGGAAACTAAATTTGTATGGCCGCCCGAGACAGTTAGAATTAAAGCCGGAAATTTAATTTTTGTTTCCGGTTTAATAAAATTAGAATAAATATGGCCTTCGACATGATTTATCTCGATAATCGGAATATTCCAGGCAAAGGAGAGGGTGCGTACGGTCTCAATCCCGGTCATAAGCGAGGTTATGAGGCCTGGCCCTTTAGTAATTGCGAACACGTTAATTTTATTGTGGTCAATTTTCGCTTTAATTAGCGCCTCGTTTATAACTGGCAAAACATTAAGGACATGTTCACGAGCGGCTATCTCTGGTACGACGCCCCCATACTTTTTATGAATTTCGATTTGGGAAGAAATTATGTTTGATAAAACTAAAATATGGCCGCTTTTTAGGTCGGCCTTAATTACGGAAGCGGCAGTTTCGTCGCAGCTGGTTTCAATACCAAGAATATACATAAAGCTAATTGTAAAGCATTTTCGGAAAAAGACAAATTTGTAGCTTAATGGTATTAATACTCAAAGGCCCCTATGTCCGGAGCGGAGCCGTTATAGGGCAGGCCGACGTTTATTCCTGCGTTTATAGCGGGAGATGTTGCTTGGAGATGAAAATCGGAAGAGATGAATAATGGATCAACCTTCAGATTGTTTTGCGTTGTATAATTTAATGGATTGCCCACAGTGAATAATGGATTATTATTATTACCATTTCCAAACATAATATTATTGGATATATTTAATCCATTAATATTGGCGGCATTACTTGCAGTGATTGCGGCTGATTCAAAGTTTTCTATTATATTATTAATTATATGAATATTTTTAGCAGAAGAACACACAGGTAATCCTATTCCCCAATAAGTATTCGAAGTTAAGTTGTCTATAAATACATTATTATAAATAAACACGCCATCAACCGTATAATTTGTTATTCCTGAAGCACCTGAAAATAGAATTGCGTATCCAAATTGATTATTAGACATTCCAATATTACTTCCTATATTATTATTAATAGTAATATTTTTTAATAAATTTCCGCTTCGTGGGATGAAACTTATGGGAACGGCGAGATTCCTTAATGTATTATTAGAAATAATAACCGTGTCAGCATAATATTCAATATATATTCCTCTTTCTTCTTGAGATTGTACTGAATTGGGGCCGATTATGTTATCGTGTATGTTTGTGCCATAAGAATATGCTCCTTTCGTAATGTTATTTATATCAATAGACCCGACAATAGTATTATTGAAGATTTCAAGACCAGATTCATTCCATAGTTCTACTGCAAAATCGAAAGTCATATTGTCGTAAGGTGCTTTTGTTAGATTATTAGAATAAATCTTTAATCCTTTATTGTATCCACTATTATAGAATTTTATATCATATCCATTATTACCCACCGTCCGACTATTTTGAATTAATTTATTATTATAAATTAACATTCCTTCTTGGCCCCCTATCTGTAAATTTCCTCCACCCCCAATAAACGCCGCGGAGTTGCTTATTGTAGAATTATAAACCTGATTTCCAGTGGCATAAACAGTCGGAGCGGCATCAGCGTAATCTACTCTGCCACCAAAAGTAACACCTTGCAATAAAAAGTCTTTAACAATAATGTCATGAAATATGACCTTACTTCTTCCTCTAACGGCAATAGCATATTTAGCATTCATCCCACCATCAAGGGTTATTTCACTAATAGACTGATTTCCACTGGTGCCTTCCGACGGTGAAGCTAATTGAATAACCCCAATTCCTTCGCCGGCTGCTTGGTAGCTAGAAGAGATTAGCGCTGTATCCTTAGATGATCCCTTAATACTAACGCCAACGGCAAGGTTGCACTGCTTGGTTTCTGCATATGTTCCCGCGTTAACATAGATAGTGGAACCAGCAGTTGTAACAGAACTGCATGCTTTGTAAAGAGTCTTCCAAGGGCTATTTATGGTTCCTTGGTTGGTGTCGTTTCCAGTGGGCGAGATGTAGTAAGTGTTCAGAGGGGAAGGAGCCAGGGTTATGGTTATCATTCGGCTCATAGGTGTCGAGATATTTCCAGCCGCATCTTTGGCCCAGGCGTAAAGAGTCTTTATGCCCTCAGTCGCGAAAGTATATACAGAAGGGGCAATAGTAGACCAAGAACTATTGTTCGCCAAAGGCACGGTGGCGCTTTCGGTAAGAAGAAAACCCGTCACCCCTAAATTATCGGTGGCAGTAAGGGCAGAGATAAGTACAGAAAGCATGGAAGAGGTGTTTGGAATATTGAAATTTAAAATTGAGGGCTTGGAAGTGTCAGCGGCATAATTACTTTCAAACGCCCCCATGTCAGGAGCTGACCCGCTATAGGGCAGGCCGACGTTCACGCCTTTATTTATTGCGGGCGACGTTGCTTGGAGCTGAAAGTTGCTTGCTGAGACAAAGAGGGGGTTTTGCTGAGTCGTATTGCTGGTCGGGATATTATTTGAATAGCTGTAATTTATCATGGTGCCAATATTAGCCGGTAAGAAAAATGGCAGCACGTTGGCGTTACTTAGATTATAAGCGAGGTTATTTTCAATATGTAATCCGTCGATAGCGCCGTTATTAGCTATACGGATTGGACCCTGATTGGTAAAATAGGTGAGTATATTATTTTTAATGTTAATATTTTTTAAGTTGCCGCCGGCAATTTGGGTACTGCCCGAGTAGGTACCGGTAGTTAAATCAATCCCCGCCATGTGCACAATATTGTCAGTAACGAAAGTATTATTATAGATATTGAGATCGGATATTATCGAGGTTTCCCGGGCACTGATTCTTAACCCGCCATAATAAAAGCTCGAGCCATACATAAACGTCATGAGATTTCTATAAAATGAAATTGTCGTCAGATTTGAATATACATTGGTGGTGCTGTGGACGTTTAGAGGATAGAGCGCGTGGCTGAATACATTATCGTAAATTGAAACATTTTTAGAATATAGAGGGTATATTGAAACTCCATAATACCCATATTCAAATGTATTATTATAGACTAAAATATCGGACAATTCCACCACCGACTCAAGTACAATGGCATTTTTACCACGATAGCTTGTTCGGACAGAACTTGAAATTGGGGTAAATAAATTACCGTGAATTGAGACAGAATAAGGATAAGAACCTTTATAGCTATGGCTTCCCCCAATATCAATCGGAATATCGCCACCATGAAATTCGTTATTATATATTTCTAGTCCGCCTTCGATATCCCAAAACTCTAAGTGAAAATTCCAACCGGTCGGCAGTGAAATAGCAGTTGCGCCACTTGGGTTTAAATCTGCCCCTTCATCATCTGGCTTATAAGATTTATTGTTGTAATATTTTACATTTTTAAAATGTCGTCCGCCCGCATTCATAATGTTTCCGTTGTGGCCTTGTGCGCGACTGTTTTCCGTTAAAAGATTATCATGAATTAGCATGTCGCTTTGGGCGGTTATATAAATTAAGCCGCCACCGGACCAAGTGACATTATCTCCGGGGTAATCGCCGCAATTAGTGATGGTGGTGTTATATAATTCGTTACCCGTGTCGTAAGTGTAGGGTGGATTAATTTGATAAATGCTCGGTCCCGAAAATGCGATGCCATTTTTATAAAAATTAGCAATTGTCAGATCGTGAACTTTTACATTACTTCTTTTTCTGATCAAGATACCGCCGGAACCTTGTAAATTATCTCCGTCTAATTTGAAGTTGCTTAAAGTTTGATTACCGTTAGTGGTTCCGGTGGCCGTGCTTACCAATGAAATTGAAGCCGAAGTGAAGCCGCCTACGTTTGATGTTTTGTAGTGGCTTTTGATTATCGATGTAAGTCCCTCTCCTTCGATACTAACCCCAGCGGCAAGATTACAGGGTAACGTCTCCGTATAGGTCCCGGCGTTAATGTGAATAGTATGGCCAGAAGTAGTGACACTGCTGCATGCTTTAGCCAATGATTTCCAGGGTTTACTAAGGCTGCCGTCGCCAGTAGCATCATCCCCCGTAGCTGAAATATAGTGAGTATTGGCGGTATTGGTACTTGTCGTCACCACCACTTGCCGGCTCATGGCAGAAGAAATGTTGTCTGCTTCGTCAATGGCCCAAGCATATAAAGTTTTAGAGCCGGCGGAGGCAAAGGTATAGCTGGTCGGCGCAATTATTTTCCAGGCACTGGAATTAACGGCCGGAGCCAGGGCTGTCTCGGTTAGGGCGTAACCGATAACCGCGGTGTTGTCAGAAGCGGTGAAAGCAAGAATCGGTATTGTC